>CAZOUU010000032.1:0-11032 GCA_964583045.1 uncultured Lachnospiraceae bacterium
TACATATAATTACCTGTTATTGTCTGTTCACCATCATAAGTAATAGTAAGATCATAGCCCTTAATGGTTCCAAGACTTTTAATACCTTCTAGTATATATGCTGCGTGTCCAAAATAATTCTTATATACTTGTGGTGTAGTATAAGATACTTCTGTAAATGCTCCAAAAGCAGCCACATATATGAAATAATCTCCATTAAAAGAACCTACATCTACTGCATAAGGATTACCCTCTACTATATTCATAGTCGCCATAACGGGTTCTCTAGGTATATCTAAGCTTCTAGCAAAATCATTAGTCGTTCCACAAGGTATATATCCAAGAGGTGTCTTGCAATCAGACATAATCATACCTGTTACTACATTATCCAAGGTACCATCTCCACCTGCTGCCACTATTATGTCAAACTCATCACCATAATTCATCACAAAATCCCTAGCATCATTAGAGCTTCTGGTAGGATGTACCGTCACTTCATAATCTGCCTCAGATAGTATCTCAATAATCTCATAGAACTTATTCTTAATTGTAGTCTTCCCCGCCTTAGGATTAACCATAAATAGCAGCCTTTTCATAATTACTTCCTCCTAATAATAAACACCTTATCCATACTCGTCTAAAGAAATATTTACCAAATAATTTTCTCATAGTATAACATACATTAATTAGTATGTTTATTAAATTTCTATAAATTTTTCTCCTATTATATCTATATGTATATTTCTCTTATATCATAGAAGCTATTACCCTACATTTTACTTCATTATTCCTCTATATTCATCAACTTTAGGAATTTATCATAGCCCTTTTTTCTCAACTTACAGGACGGGCAATTACCACAGCCATCTCCCATTATTCCATTATAACAGGTTAACGTCTTAGTTCTTATATCTTCTAGGTGACCTAACTCATACGCCATCTTCCAAGTCTCGGCCTTATCTATCCACATAAGGGGTGTTAATACATCGAATTCATAATCCATAGCCAAATTAAGAGTAATGTTTAATGATTTAATGAATACGTCTCTGCAATCTGGATATCCACTAAAGTCACTTTGGGATACTCCTGTTACTATATCTGATATACCTCTTTGTTTTGCAAATATAGCTACATATGTAAGAAATACCATATTTCTACCATCTACAAAGCTATTTGGAGTACCTGTTTCAGGTGCGTCTTCATCTACTGCCATATCCGATCTAGTTAATGAGTTAGGAGCTAATTCATTAAGTAATGACAAGTCAAATATATGATGCTCTATGTTATATTCCTCACATATCTTTTTTGCGCATTGAAGCTCTAACACATGTCTTTGATTATAGTTAAAGGATACTGCTATTACTTCATCATATCTATCCATAGCCCAAAACAAACAAGTAGTACTATCTTGTCCTCCACTAAATACTACTACTGCCTTATTCTTATTCTTCATGTCCTATTCCTCCTAGGTTCTAATTCATATATATAATTTATTCCTTTATATTACTGTCTTTAGTCATTATAAGCAGCTTATTCTGAAGCATAGCATCCTCTTCAAACTGCCCTCTTAGTGTAGTGGTAAGGGTAGTCGCTGCTGGTTTTTTGATACCTCTTGCCGTCATACAGCTATGACTGCCTTCTATAATAACTGCTACATCTTTAGAACCTGTTACCCTTTGCATAATCTCTGCTATATCTGTTCCTATACGCTCCTGTAACTGAAGACGTTTTGCTACCATATCAGCTATTCTGGCTATTTTACTAAGTCCCAGCACTCTACCATGAGGAAGATATGCCACAGTAACCTTCATATCATACATTAACGCCATATGATGTTCACAATAACTATATACCTCTATATCCTTTACTATGACCATATCTTTGGCATCATAATTTTCTACTTCAAAGCTCTTGTTATACATGTTTGCTATCTCAGCATTAGAATAATTCATTCCTTCAAATACTTCTTCATACATTCTGGCCACTCTATCAGGTGTCTCTTTTAGTCCTTCTCTCTCGGGATCGTCACCTAATGCTATTAGTATACCCTTTATATGTTCTTTTATTGCTTCTTTATCTATAGCCATATCTTATCTCCTTATCTAAATCCTATACTCCGCGAGCATTAGGATCCCATATATATTTATGTAGCTGTAGCTGTACATTTACATTATTCATCTTGTTTTCTATCATATATTCTACTATGTCAGCCGGCTCTATAGCCTTATATACCGGACTTATATATATACCACATTGCTTTTTGCTTAAATACCTATCTATTATATCTCTAGTCTTATCTAAATCCTCTATATTTGCCACTACAAACTTTACTGTATCTACAGCTCTTACATAGGTGTAATTATCCATATACATCTGGTTTTCCATCTTACTGGCTGATAATTTGTAGTCCAGCGTATAGGTAACTCTTGGACTTATCTGCTGGTATCTACTTATATCTACGCTTCCATTAGTCTCTATCTCTATATATAATTCTTCATCTGCTCCTAGCAGCAGTAATAAATCTTCTATCTGAGGCTGTAGCAATGGTTCTCCACCAGTTAATGTTATGTTCTTAACCTTTGTTTTTTGTATATATCTATATATATCCTCTGCCGACATATCCTGATGAACAGCATCTGCCTTATTAGCCCATTTGGTATCACAGTATTCACAATTAAGATTACAGCCTTTAAATCTGATGAATACCGATAATTGTCCAGCCTTCTTGCCTTCACCATTAATACTTACAAACTTTTCTACTACCTTATAGCTACTCATCTCATTCTCCATAACTAGCACAATTAGTTGGTGTTTCATATACCGTAGCACATCTAACACTATATCCTAATTTGCTTATCTCATCATATACGTATTTTGCAAAATTTTCTGCTGTAGGTCTAAATGCTACCTCTAATATTCTATGTCCATCCTCTTTTAAGGCATTAAGCGTTAATTCTCTCATACTTCCTTCTTCTATAATTAAAGCGTGGTCTAGATTATCCGCTAAGGCTCTTACATCCTTCTTTAAGGTACCAAAATCTACTATCATGCCTCTAATTTGTCCTTTAGACTCTAAGGTGTCACTACAAACTGTCACTTCTAGCTTCCATCTATGGCCATGTATATTACTACATTTCCCCTCGTAGCCTTTAAGAAAATGTGCACTATCAAATTCTGCTTCTGTCTTTAAAGTATACATATTTTGTCCTTTCTATTAAAAAAGCTGGAGTACCAAAATCAGTACCTCCAGCTTAATAATCTGTTCATATATAAAGACCCTGCGTGTCCGTAATATACATCCATAATATTATTGCTGCCCTAGTTTTGTTTATACACAGGATGGTACAAATGAACTGTGTTGGTCCAAGCTATATACTATAATTCTGCATATGTAGAATTATGGTACAAAGGTGGACACCCTACTTCAATTTCAATATATCCTCTACTGTCTCTTGCATCTTAGTATAATCACATACTGTATTGTGAAGAACAGCTGCACTTCTTATATCTTCTATAGCTTGTGGTATCTTAACTCCTGATAACTTGTTAAGCTCATCTACAAGCTCAAAATCTGTCTTAGCATCATAGGCAGGATCTATAGCATCCATTACACTTCTAGTAAATTTGTATGGACTTGCTGTAGATGCTATAACTGCAGGTGTCTTGTCCCCAGTCTTAGCTACATATTTGTCATATACAGTAGCCGCAACTGCTGTATGTGTATCCATTATATAATTATCTGATTCATATACCTTCTTAATAGTGGCTGCTGTCTCATTTTCTGAAGCATATCCACCATAAAACTCAGCTAATTTCGCCTTCATATCGTCTGATATAGTATACTCACCCTTGCTAGTTAGTGCATTCATAAGCTCATTATTCTTCACATCGGAACCATCAGCTATCTTATATATAAGTCTCTCTAGATTACTAGATATAAGTATGTCCATAGATGGAGAAGTAGTTAATATAAACTCTCTATTCTTATTATATACTCCTGTTTCAAAGAAATCATATAGTACCTTATTGTCATTTGATGCACAGATAAACTTAGCTATAGGAAGTCCCATCTCTTTAGCATAATAGGCGGCTAATATGTTACCAAAGTTGCCTGTAGGTACTACTACATTTATCTTATCTCCGGCTTTAATCTTGCCTTGCTTAACCAATCTAGTATATGCATATACATAATATACCATCTGTGGTACAAGTCTACCTATATTTATAGAATTAGCTGAAGAAAATTGATATCCGTTATTATCCATCTTCTTAGCCAAGTCTGTATTATTAAACATATTCTTAACACCTGTTTGGGCATCATCGAAATTACCATGGATGCCTACCACGTATGTATTATCTCCACGCTGTGTTACCATCTGTTTTTCCTGTATAGGACTAACACCATTCTTAGGATAGAATACTATAATCTTAGTTCCTGGTACATCTGCAAAACCCGCAAGTGCTGCTTTACCTGTATCACCTGATGTAGCAGTTAATATAACTATATCATTCTTTACATTATTCTTCTTAGCTGAAGTAACTAATAGATATGGAAGTATAGATAATGCCATATCTTTAAACGCTATAGTGGAGCCATGGAATAATTCCAAATAATTAGCTCCTGCCTTTTCTACAAGTGGTGCTATCTCGTCTGTATCAAACTTCTTATCATAAGCACTGTTAATACAGTGTTTCAATTCCTCTTCTGTAAAATCTGTTAACATTAAGCTCATTACTTCATAAGCTACCTCTTGGTAACTCATCTTAGCTAAATCCTCTAAGGAAGTAGTAAGTGCAGGTATATGGTCCGGAACAAATAGTCCACCATTAGTTGCTAATCCCTTAAGGATAGCTTGTGATGCCTGTGCTATTTCATTGTTATCTCTAGTGCTGTTATATACAACTGCCATATATTTATCCTCTTTTCTTATTATATGCTTTTTCTAGTCCGTGATTATATCACAAAATACCTATGTATGTCTAGCTTGCTAGTTAAGTCTTTGTACATTTGTAGAATATCTCTTTGCAAATTGTACTGCTTCCTCGTGAGTATTAAAATATATATCAAAATGATATCCATTTATAGCACTACCTGTATCCTCTACCGTAAATACATGTCCATTTATACTAATCTGTGTTCCGTATGGATATATGCCTGTATCTGCTGCTATAGTTCTACCTGCTGTTGCTCTGGTTCCTGATGAAGTAGTAGGATTTGATGGATTACTCCATTTGCCACAGCATTTTGAACATGGACAATAGCCTGTAAGCGTATATGTAATACCACTATCACCTACATTATTAGTAAGCGCTGCCTGTATAATCTCTTGGGCTGTAGCCGTATCATAAGCTGAAGGATCTAATGTACTTCCATCCACTAAAGTACCATTTATAGCTGCCTGTCTACTTGCCTCTAATGCAGCTGCCGCATCTTCTCTAGCCTTTGCCATAGCTGCTATCTTCTCTCTAGCACTTATTCTGGCATCTGCATCCTCCTTGGCATCCATTCTATCAGCAGCTAATGCTAATGCATCCTCCTGCTTTTGTTGATTCTCTGATTGTATCTGGGCAAGAAGAACCTGATCTACATCTCTATCCGTTCTCTCTAAATTTGCTATCTCTGATTGTTCTTCCTTTGCATTTACCATCTCTTTGTAGTCTATCTTATTAGCTTCCATGGCAAACTGTGGACCTACCACTGTTTTTTCTTCGTTAATCTTAGATATGGTAATAATCTTAACTCCTACCTTATTATCTGCTATCCTATCCAGACTATATAATGTAAGTCCCATAGAGCCACAAAATAGCATAATCATACCTAGTACCTTAGCAAATGTAACAAAGCCCCTGGAAGTAACCGTCTCATGAAGCTTATTATATGTATCATTTACTCTATCTATGAAGTGTGTTGTATTCTTATCCTCTGCCTTATTATTTGAAAATAAGTTCATACTATAACCTCCTCTATATTAAAATCTATGATTAGACTTAATATTTCCTATACAGTATATAATTGCAAATATAAAAGGTCAAGCCTTTTGTACCTATATAATGCCTTATAAAAACTCTATTTCTCTTATTTTGTCTGATATATTTACAGCATTATACCTTGAGGCATATTCCATAGCTGTAAGATTAATTACATAATTAGTTATATATCTTCTCTTGCTGCCTAGACTGCGTAGTATATCCACCGCCTTATTATAAGCTATAGCTCCATCTATTTCATTATCATATCTTCCTATTATAAAGTTACCCTTTATATGAATAAATGCTTCATATATAAATTTACCCTTTTCTTCTTTTTGTATCACTCCCACATAATTATTAATCACCTTAATATTCATATATCTATAATCATTCTCGTCTCCATTAACATATATATAATCTCTTCCAGCTACACCAAAGTTTCTTATACCATAGCGGGACAATATACCATATTGGCTTCCATAATCACATATAAATATATATCCTCCACGTTTTTGCAGCTTATGGTTACCATAAAAGAACAGATCCTCCTTATCGAACTTAAGCACCTTATCGTGAAAATAGTATTCAAAATAATTAGCTCTAAGATATATAGGGTTTTTAAAATATAGTCCATTATCCCTAAAATTAATAAGAACGACAAATTTGTCTTTATTAATATCTGACACTACTTGATAATCCTCTATAATGTATTTAGCACCTCTTACTATATCTGTAGCTATCTGATATGCTTTATTTGCCTCTATTTCCGTGATAAAGCTCCCTAAGGATATATGCTTATTTCTATATGTAATGGAGCTTCTATAATATACAGTACCATCCTTTTTAGTTGCTACATATACGCCTGGCAGTAAGCTCATACAGGTATACCTCCTTATATATCTCTGTCCTTTTTCTTCTTTAATAATTCTGCTACAGTACTAGTGGCAGCTGCTCCATCCGTTTTACTATCTGGAGCCGGTTTATTATTCTTAGCCCTTCTAACTGTTGGTGCCTGCTGCACTGGTATCTGCTGCGCTGGTGCCTGCTGTACTGGGGTCTGCTGCACTGGTATCTGCTGCACTGGGGTCTGCTGCACTGGTGCCTGCTTATGCTCTTGTTTTTCTGTATTAATATGCACCTGTTCCTTAAGCTTTGCCCTAATACCACTGGCTAAGCCTAATCTAAATCTTCTGCATACTATATCTACCATGAATATTATCAAGGCTATTACTATAAATATAATAGTTAAATCTATTCTAGCCTTTACGCTCTCTTATCCTTAAACACATTATCTTTCATATCTATTATACTTCCATCTACATTTGCCACAAAGCTCTCTAATGCCCCTGTATCAACTGCAAATTTATATTCTGGAGAATATTGCATAGAGGTAGCAGTATTTATATTCTTGACTACTGTATCTCCTTCCATATTTCTTAGGCTAATATTATATACTCCTGTATCCTTAAGGTCTATATCACTTTCAAATATCCCAGGGGCTACAGGATCTAAGGTTATCTCTTTTGCTTTTCCATCCTCACCTGTAATAACTCCCTTTATAACCGTATTTTCTTTGTACTGGTCTGTAGTATATGTGACTACACCACCATTACCACTTTTCACTATATCTACAGAGTCATTTCCTAGGGATGTATCTGTTATGGTGTAATCTACTAGGTTTTTCCAAAATGCCGAGTAATTCTCCCAGTTAGCCCAATCCTTAGTCCATTCATTCGTTCCGTCACTATTCCATGACACAGTCTTACCTAAACCGCACTGCCAGGTAGATAATATAGGGGCTCCTTCATCAGACTCTAATATGACTGTCGAGGTAGCCTTTGCTGTAGATGCCACATATCCATATAGGCTAGGGCATCCATTGCTTAATAGCTTACTAGTTATTGGTGAAGAATTTGTGATTACTGGTGTAAAGCTTCTATTTACTAAATAACTCTTGGCCGATAGATATACCTCCTGAGCAAATATACGTGGCAAAGCTTCATTTACACCTGTACTATAGCTTCTTCCGCTACAATCCTTAGCCAAAGTATTCAACAAATCAAAATCTGCATCAGAACCAACTGCTACAGTAGATAATGTAATTCCATCATCATTTATACGAGTTATTATGTCATTATATCCTGTATAACCATCTTGTCCATCTGTTAATAATATAATATGCTTTAATTGAGCATCTGACTGCTCTAGCTTTTGGGTGGCCTCTTCGATGGCCGGATATATACTAGTTCCACCGCCGTAATTTATAGTAGCTATACTAGCTTGTATAGTTGCTTTATCCGCACATGTAGTTATAGGTACTGACCACTTAAAAGCATCATCAAAGGCTAATACCCCTGCCTCATCTGTCTCTCTAAGATTCTCTATACCTGCTATAGCCGATTGTTTAGCCAAATCCAAGCCTGTCATAGTGCTATTATCTGCCGCTTGGGTAGTCATACTTCCTGAATGGTCTATAACCATGACCATTGCCATCTTAGGTATCTCTTTCTCTCCTTGTAAATCCATATATACTGGAAGTATCTCTTCTATAGGAGTGTCTCTATAATTACCAATAGCATAACTATTTTCTCCTCCTATACATATGTATCCCCCTGCATAATCATTTACATAACTCTTTAGGGCTTTGGGAAAGCCTGCCTTCATATCATCATAATATACATCCAATGTAATTACCGATTTGTATTCTAGCAGCTCATTAACACCTGTTGGAGTACCTGACGGTGTCACTTTATCATAATCAATATTTCCTGCTTCTAATACTTTTGCAAACTCATCTCCTATACCTGGAGCACCTTCCACTAATAACACCTTGGGTTTAGTCTCTACATTAGTAAATGCACTATACTCATTATTAATAGAGTTAGAATCGGTGCTACTCTCTATTAGCACCTTATAATCTCTAGTTCCTGTCTCTTCACTAGTATCCGTAAATACAAAGTTATTATCTCCTACTACTAGTTCCACATTTTCCTGAGCCTTTAATGTTCTTCCTGTATATAATGACACCTTGGCTGTGGTAGCTACATTACTAACTATATTAACTTTTACTTCATAGGTATCACCCACATGAATTATATCTGGCAAGGTTACATTATCTACATACACCTCATCCTCTGTAAAGCTCTCTAGTTTTATTACATCAAAATCCACATTAGCTGCCGTTATGGCACTCGTCATATTTGTAATATCCCCTTGATTTTGTCCACCATCTGTTACAAGAACTATTCTCTTGGCGTTATCCTCACTAAACATACTAAGTGCCGTAGATATGGCATTCTCCATATCAGTAGATGTAGATACCGGAGAAGTAGTTATAGTATCAAAAGCCTTCTTATCTGTTACAAACTGCTCTATAGCAGTATCATCACCAAAGGTTACTATTGCAGAATTGTTATTGGCCGGCATATCTTTAATTATATTTCTAAGATATGTCTCCATAACCTCTATATTACTGGCATTACTATCAGATACGTCTACTAGAAATATAGTAGTTGTGTTCTTAGACATCCATTTTATACTTACTCCCATTAATGCCATTATTATAAGTAGTGCCACCACACTTCTAATCAATATAGCCTGAGTTTTTTGTTTGATTTTCAGATATTTCACACCTAAATATATAATTAACCCCAACATTATAGGGATTAATACTAGGTATATAGGTCTTGCTATCTCAATATTCATATATAACCCCTTTCTAATGCTGTCTAATATAGACTATCCATTCTACTCCGAGTAGCAGTAACAATGCTGTCAATACTATATTTCTAACCTCTCGCCCACCACTAAGCTTTTTGTCTGCACCTGTGGTTATATTCTCATCCCTCACGGCTTCTACATTTTCCTTACTTACAGATTCACTATCTACAGGAAAATTAACAGCCAGGTATTCTTCTATGTCTTGATCTGTTTTCTCCGACTTTTGACTTACTCTATATACACCACTGTTATCTACCGATATGCTACTGCCTATAAGAAGCTCTATATCTTTTTCATTAGCGGCTTTCCCTATAGCTCCATAATAATTTTCTAAAGCCCTTATATATATTGGATTTTCATTATTATTAATATTAGCCTCTAGCGTCTCACCTGCAATTAATTGGACTTTTGTGAGCAATGAATTTGTACCCATATATCCCAATATATTGCTCATTAATATCGGATATTCTGGTTGTAATGCAAGATCTGTATCATGGATGTCAAATCCCATAGTAACTATTTTCTTACCATTATGCTCTCCATAATATCCTCCACTACCTTCTCCTATATCTATGTAGCTGGTTGCCCATTCGGGCTTATTCATCACCTTAATACTATTTACTCCAAAATCAAAATCTGCTATATAACTGGTTATGTCACTTGCCGAAAATGTAACCATAGCCTTTTCCTTACTACCATCTATCGCTATACCATTGGCATTACCGGGATTTATATATATAATATTAGCCGCTGGTTCTTCACTAGGCATAACCCCATCAAATACATATATATCATATTCTTCTGAGGAATTGGTTTTCTCCATATCTTCTATAGTGGTCTTATATAATTCTACATTAGGATCTGTCTGAAGTACCTTTTCTAAAAACAGGTTACCTTCTGTAACAAGCAATACCTTGGACACACTACTATCTGCCATAACTGCTGTGTAGGCTCTATTATCATTTGGCAAATCGTCTTTATTATTTATCTCTGCTGTTAGATATCCGCCTTCAAAATCCAAGTTTTTAAAATATACCACAGTAGAGCTATTGGCTGGCACCTCCACATTTGCTATATCTATAATATCTGTATCTCCATATAGATTAACATCCGTATTTACTGCCTCTGCATTATAATTTGTCACCTTAGCCATAACCACTAGCTTGTCCTCTTCATAACCATAGCTTACATAGTCACAAGACATATTCTTTACATCACCACTTAGATTAACTACATCTGCTTTCACGTTTTTCAAATCAATTCCTGTGTCTGTTATAATAACTGTATTATAATCCTGCCATTGTTTAACTATCGACTCTATCATACTTAAGGCAATACTGGCATCTCCCGGCAATTCGCTAGG
>CAZOUU010000033.1:0-10481 GCA_964583045.1 uncultured Lachnospiraceae bacterium
GGATATAGGTGCAGACTATATAGCGACGGGTCATTATGCCAGAATAATAAAGCTTGAGAATGGCAGATATGCTCTTAAGAAATCAGCTACCTTAGCTAAGGATCAGACTTATGCATTATATAATCTTACGCAGGAGCAATTATCTCATACCCTTATGCCAGTTGGAGAGTATACTAAGGATGAGGTTAGAGATATAGCAGCCGAGATAGGTCTTTTAGTGGCTAATAAGCCAGATAGTCAGGAAATATGTTTCGTGCCAGATGATGATTATGCAGGATATATAGAAAGGGAGACAGGTAAGATATTTCCTACAGGGAATTTTGTGGACATGAATGGAAATGTGATAGGACGTCATAAGGGAATAATACATTATACTATTGGACAGCGTAGAGGTCTTAATCTGCCGAGTACTAAACGAGTATTTGTGGTTGACATAATACCAGAAACCAATGAGGTAGTTATTGGAGATAACGAAGATACATTTGCAGATACTCTATATGCCAATAGGCTAAATTTTATGTCCATTAACAAGTTAGAGGGAGAACTTAGAGTAGATGCTAAGATAAGATATTCTCATAAGGGTTCTCCTTGTACAGTTATTAGGGAGGACGAGGATAGAGTTAAGGTAGTGTTTGATGAACCTCAAAGAGCCATTACAAAGGGACAGGCAGTAGTGTTTTATGATGGAGATATAGTAGTAGGTGGTGGAACGATTATTTAAGTAGTCATAAGACCTGGTTACACTTTATTTCATTGACAAAATAAGTGTAATATAATAAAATTATACATATATTTTACTTTGTTAAATAAGTGAAGTGATGAAAATGGGAGGTGTGGTCAGGTTATGAGTGATTCTTTTATATCAATGCAAGATAGAATTATTGCATCGGCCATTGAGATTATTAGTGAATCAGGTCTGGGAGCCTTGTCTACTAAGAATCTGGCCATGAGAGAGAATACCACAGAGACTATGATATATAAGTGCTTTGGTGGTATTGAAGAAGTATTGATACAAGCAGTGAATAATTTTTTAAAGTTTGATAAGAGTATTATGGCGACAGTTGAAGCTAAAAAAGGTGATTCTGTAGAGAAGGTTCTTTTTTTCTTTGATACCTATGCTACTTATTATGAAAGTTATCCAGAGATAACTGCTATAGTATTGAACTATGAAGGGTTGTTACACAATTCAGATACTCGAGAGATGATTACAGCATGTATAGTAGATAGAGGCAATTTTCTAATGGGACTAATCGATGATGCTTTGAAAACGGGAGAATTGACAGATACTTATTCGGCACAGGAACTTAGTACTATGCTAATGGGTATATTTGAGAGATTCTTACTAGACAGAAGAGTTATGTATCATCAGAGAGGTTTTAAGGCAGAAGTTATGGATGCCATGACCAAATTACTAAAGTCACTATCGGTTGATAATTAATAGGGGGTATAATAATATGAGAATATTGATTGCGGAAGATGATGTAGCAAACAGAAGATTTTTGATGAAATTATTAGAGAAATATGGAGACTTAACTACTGTTGAAGATGGTATGGCTGCAGTAGATACCTTTGTAGGAGCTATTAATAGAGGAACTCCATATGATTTAGTATGTCTTGATATTATGATGCCACGTATTGATGGATATAAAGCACTAGAAGCCCTTAGAGATGCTGAGAGAAAGTTTAAGATAACTAATAAGGCAAAGGTTATTATGATTAGTGCATTAGATGAAGTTGGATTATCTAGTGAACATATATGTAGTGATTATGATGATTACATATGCAAGCCTATAGAGATTGACAGATTCTTGAATATGATAAGAAAGCTTGGATTACAGGTATAATAAGATGGATTTATTTGATTATATGAGAGAAAAGAATATGGAGAAAGATTCTCCTTTAGCTAAGAGACTTAGACCTACTACTTTAGATGAAGTGGTGGGTCAAAGCCATATTATAGGAGAGGACAAATTATTATATAGAGCTATCAAGGCAGATAAGATAAGCTCTATTATTTTTTATGGTCCGCCTGGGACTGGAAAGACTACCTTAGCTATGGTTATTGCGAATACTACCAGTTCACTATTCAAGCAGCTAAATGCAACTACCTCGGGAAAAAAGGATATGGAGATAGTAGTAAAAGAAGCAAAAGAGAGTTTGGGTGGATTAGGAAAAAAGACTATATTATTTGTGGACGAGATTCATAGATTTAATAAAGCTCAACAGGATTACCTATTACCCTTTGTAGAGGATGGTACTATTATACTTATAGGTGCTACAACAGAGAATCCATATTTTGAAGTGAATTCCGCACTCATTTCCAGATCTAATGTATTTAGATTATATCCATTGGAAAAGGAAGCTGTGAAGGAACTACTTCTTAGGGCATTAGAGGATAAAGAAAAGGGTTTAGGCAGCTTTAACGCAGACATTACAGACGAAGCGTTAGAATTTCTTGCAGATATGGCAGGAGGAGATGCTAGAGGTGCATTAAATGCTATAGAATTAGGCGTATTAACTACCGATAGAGGTGATGATGGAAAGATACATATTACTTTATCTGTAGCAGAAGAATGTATTCAAAGAAGAGCTATAAGATATGATAAATCAGGTGATAATCATTATGATACTATATCAGCATTTATAAAGAGTATGAGGGGTTCAGATCCAGATGCAGCAGTATATTATCTTGCAAAGATGCTGTATGCTGGAGAGAGCGTTACATTTATAGCTAGAAGGATAATGATATGTGCCAGTGAGGATGTGGGACTGGCTGACCCTAATGCTATTACGGTAGCGGTAGCCTGTGCTAATGCAGTAGAGAAGATAGGTATGCCTGAAGCCCAGATTATATTAGCTAATGCGGCTATATATGTGGCATGTGCACCCAAGAGTAATTCTTCTGTAAATGCTATACTTGCAGCGAATGATGCAGTAAAAGAATATGGCTCTTCTTCGGTACCCCCTCATCTTAGAGATGCACATTATGCAGGGGCACAGAAGCTTGGTCATACAGGTTATAAATATGCACACATATATCCAAACCATTATGTGGAGCAACAGTACCTGCCAGATGAATTAGTAGGCAGTGTATTTTATGAGCCTAGTGATAACGGATATGAGAAAGAACTACAAGAATACTTTAAGAAAATCAAGAGCAATAGTTAGGAGAAGGTTATGTTAAGAAGAATTATAGCTATGGCTACAGTTGTGGTAATGATTGGGCTGGTAATAGCAGCATTTATATTAGGTATTATGGGTAGTGGCTATTTTTGGGGCATATTTTTTGCAGCAATAATAGTGCCTATAATATTTTGGGTGATGAATATGTTGTACAATATAGGGAAAGACAAGAAACCTGACGAAAAGGATGAAGTAAGGAAAGATATTCCGGTTGAAAAAGAATAAGTTGAAATTATGAAGGAATTTTGTTATACTATGTTAGGTTTTATGATAATAATAATAGATAAAAGGTGGTACTAATATGAGCTTATTAAAAGATTGGCGTGATTACGCATACGGATTAGATGATAGAACTCCAGAAGGAAAGCAATTTTGGCTTAATTATTTTGGAATAGAGCAGGGTATATACAAGCAATTATTGGCTAATCCTACAGAGGTTGTTACGGGTACAGTTAAAGAACTAGCTGACAAATATGAGACTGATGTACAGACTATGACAGGTTTCTTAGATGGTATAGATGAGAGCTTAAAGAATCCTAATCCTATAGAGGAGATGGAGGAAGACACTACAGTAACCATAGAGATAGATGTAGAGAAGCTATATATGAATATGGTAGGCTGTAATGCAGAATGGTTATATACATTACCAGAATGGGAAACTATTCTTACCGAGGATAAGAGAAAAGAGTTATATAAGACAGAGAGATCTTCAAAGACTATTATTAAGGCTCCTAAGGTAGGAAGAAATGATCCATGTCCTTGTGGAAGCGGTAAAAAATACAAAAAGTGCTGTGGTAAATAAAACACTATTTTATAAAGATTTTATAAAAAGTTTATATTATGTTTGTTGTATAATATTGTAATTAGATATATAATGTGGATTGGATTTTAATAGGGAATATTCTCTATTTAATCTAATCCATTTTTTGTAGAAAGGAATATTATGGTTAAATTATTTATATATTTAAAAGGTTATATAGGTGTGATATTGGTAATTATTGTAATGCTATTTGTTCAGGCATATTCTGAATTGTCTCTTCCACAGTACACCTCAGATATAGTTAATGTAGGTATACAACAAGGCGGTGTAGATACACATTACCCACTATATATATCTAAGGATAGTTTCGATTATTTAGACTTGTTTATGTCCGAGGAGGATAAGACATATGTAGGGAAATATTACAATGATGAGCCTACAGACGTGAAGCTGAATTATGATGGAGAAGTATTATATGCACACATTCCAAAGGAAGCTAGAGATGAGATAGAGAGTAAACTATCAGATATATTAGAGATGCCTATGCTCACTATCTATGCCTTTACCAATGAAGAAACAAAGAATATGATGTTATCTGAGATGGGATTGCCAAAGGATACAGACGTACTCGCTATGATAGGAGCTATGGACGAGGCTGCTAGAGCTAAGCTGCTAGAGGGCAGTACTTCCCAGATGAAGAAGATGCCAGATTCTATATCAGAGCAGATGACCACAGTGTTTATTCAGAGTGAATATGAGAAGCTTGGTATAGATATGGATGAATTTAGAGATGATTATATCAAGAGTACTGGTACTTATATGCTGTTACTTGCGGCACTTAGTATGTTAGCAGCAGTTATTGTAGTATATTTTTCATCTAGACTTGCTGCGGCCTTTAGTATGCATATAAGAGAAGATATATTTAAAAAGGTTATATCGTTTTCTAGTGCAGAGTTTGATAAGTTTTCCACAGCATCATTAATTACCAGAAGTACAAATGATGTACAACAGGTTCAGATGTTTATGATGATGTTATTTAGGATAGTATTATATGCACCCATAATGGGTATAGGAGGTATAGTAAAGGTACTTAAGACTAATAATTCTATGACCTGGATTATAGGACTTGCGATATTAACTATTCTTATGATTATATTATGTCTATTTAGAATAGTAATGCCTAGATTTAAGAAATTACAATCTATGATAGATAAGCTTAATCTGGTTATGAGAGAGATACTTACAGGTTTGTCAGTTATTAGAGCCTTTAGTACAAGTAAACATGAGGAAGAGCGATTTGATAAGGCTAATGTAGATTTTACTAAGACCAATTTATTTGTA
The DNA here is from genome assembly GCA_964583045.1 of uncultured Lachnospiraceae bacterium. GTDB lineage: Bacteria > Bacillota > Clostridia > Lachnospirales > Lachnospiraceae > JAVBSN01. Next base: position 5,285 of record CAZOUU010000033.1, read on the forward strand.
AATAGAGCTATGGCATTTATGATGCCGGTTATGATGTTTATTATGAATGGAGTTACCATACTAATAGTATATAGGGGAGCTTCCAGCATAGATGCAGGTAAGATGCAGGTAGGAGATATGATGGCATTTATACAATATTCTATGCAGGTTATTATGTCATTCCTTATGATATCTATGGTATCTATTATGCTACCTAGAGCCGCTGTATCAGGAGATCGTATTAATGAGATATTAGAGACTGAACCGGTTATTAATAACCCTCAAGTATCTAGACTTAGTGAGAATAATAGTAAGGGTGAGGTTATATTTGATAAGGTATCCTTCAGATATCCAGATGCTCTAGAGGATGTATTAACATCCCTTAATTTTACTGCCGAGAAGGGTAAGATTACAGCTATTATAGGAAGTACGGGCTCAGGTAAATCTACATTAGTAAATCTTATACCTAGATTTTTTGATGTAACTGAAGGAAGTATAACATATAATGGTATAGATATAAGAGATATGAAGCAAGAGGAACTTCGTGATCATATAGGATATGTTCCACAAAGGAGTGTATTATTCTCTGGAACTATAGACAGTAATATAAGGTTTGGTAAGGAAGACGCTACTATGAAGGAAGTAGAAGAGGCAGCACGAATTGCTCAAGCTATGGAGTTTATAGAAGAAAAGGATGAAGGCTTTGCTTCAGATATATCTCAAGGTGGTAGTAATGTAAGTGGTGGTCAAAAACAGAGATTATCCATAGCGAGAGCTATAGCTAAAAATCCAGATATCTATATATTTGATGATTCGTTCTCGGCGTTGGATTTAAAGACAGATGTAACTCTTAGAAGAGCCTTAGCTAAGGTAACTACAGAGAGTATTGTATTTATTGTGGCACAACGTATTAGCACTATACTACATGCTGATCAGATTATAGTACTAGATGAAGGTAATATGGTAGGATTGGGCAGTCATATAGAATTAATGAAATCTTGTGAAGTATATCAACAGATAGCCTCATCACAACTTAGTGAAGAGGAGCTAGCCAATAGTATTTCAGGAGGTGATAGGTAATGAGTGAAACACATAATAGACCTAATAGAAGACCGGGAGGTCATGGCCCAGGAGCTAGAATGATGCCTGGTGAGAAAGCTAAAGATTTCAAAGGTACTATGGTAAAGCTACTTGCATACATGAAAAAATATTATTTAGCTATAGGACTAGTAGTATTAGTTGCTATAGGAAGTACTATATTTTCTACAGTTGGACCAACTATATTAGGTAATGCTACTACGGAGATATTTAATGGATTGGTTGCTAAGATATATGGTACAGGTGGTATAGATTTAGGTAAGATAGGAAAGATATTATTAAGCTTATTAGCATTATATGTAGTCAGTCTTATATTTTCACTTATACAAGGCTTTATTATGACTCAGATATCTAATAATGTAACCTATAAGCTTAGAAAAGATATATCTGAGAAGATTAACAGAATGCCTATGAATTATTTTGAGAGTAGATCAGTAGGTGAAGTATTATCTAGAGTAACTAATGATATAGATACATTGGGTATGAGTCTTAATCAGAGTTTTACTCAGATTATTACATCTGTAACTATGCTTATAGGAGTTATAGTTATGATGATTAGAATTAATCTACTTATGACAGGTGTATCTGTGTTGGTAGTACCATTGTCAGCTATATTTATGATGGTTATAGTTTCCTTTTCACAGAAGCATTTTAAAAATCAACAAAAATACTTAGGTGATTTAAATGGTGAAATAGAGGAGGTATATTCTGGACATATCATCATAAAGGCTTTTAATAAGGAAGAGGATACTGTTAAGGAATTTGTAGAGATTAATAACAAACTATATAATTCAGCATGGAAGTCACAGGCCTTATCTGGACTTATGATGCCGGTTATGGGTTTTGTAGGTAACATAGGATATGTGGTTATAGCTATATTGGGTGGAGTATTAGCGGCTAATGGAACTATAGAGCCTGGTCAGATACAGTCATTTATACAATATATTAGAAGCTTAAATCAGCCTATACAACAGATTGCACAGATAACTAATCAGTTACAATCTACAGCAGCTGCTGCAGAGAGAGTATTTGAATTCTTAGAGGAAGTGGAAGAAGATCAAATGGTAGAAAGTCCAGTTTCCATAGATAAGCTAGAAGGTAATGTTACATTTAAAAATGTACATTTTGGCTATACAGAGGATAAGATAATTATTAATGATTTTTCTGCAGACGTAAAGGAAGGACAACGTATAGCTATAGTGGGACCAACAGGTGCTGGTAAAACTACTATGGTTAAGCTTCTTATGAGATTTTATGATGTAAATGAAGGTGCCATATTAATAGATGGACATAATATAAAGGAATTTAATAGAAGCGAACTTAGAGATATGTTTGGTATGGTACTACAGGATACATGGTTGTTTAGTGGTAGTATTATGGAAAATATCAGATATGGTAAGTTAGAAGCTACAGATGAAGAGGTTATAGCGGCAGCTAAGACAGCCTATGCTCATCACTTTATAAGTACTCAATCTGAAGGGTACAATATGATATTAAATGAAGAGACTAGTAATATATCTCAGGGACAAAAACAGTTATTGACTATAGCTAGAGCTATCTTGGCAGACCCTAAGATACTTATTCTAGACGAAGCTACAAGCTCTGTAGATACTAGAACAGAAGCTAGAATACAAAGAGCTATGCATAACCTTATGAAAGGAAGAACTAGTTTCATAATAGCCCATAGATTATCTACTATAAAGGATGCTGATCTTATATTGGTTATGAGAGATGGAGATATAGTAGAGCAAGGAACTCATGAGGAACTTATAGCTCAAGATGGTTTTTATAAAGACCTATACTATTCACAATTTGAAGAGGCAGTATAACAAAATATATCAAGATAAAATGCATATGCTAATCTAAGCTTTTGAAAAAGATAAGTCTTATAATAGGACTTATCTTTTTTTAGGACACATATATTAATATGACGATATTAGTGAGGAATATAAAATTCTAGTGGTTTATTGCGTTTGACTACATAATAATTTATAATGGAGAAGAAATTGAAAAGTATAATATCATAGAAAAACAGGCGTTGAGATATATAGAAAATAAGTAAGGTAATGAAACTAAGTTGAATTGTAATTCAAGGTAAATTGTGGTACAATTTCATAGTGTATGTATGAAGGAAAATACCTTTTCATACCGTATAATTTAAAAATAGATTACAGAGGAGATAAAGGATGGCTACAATAAAATCATTTAAGGGATGGAGACCAAAAACAGATTTGGTAGACCAAGTTGCAGCATTACCATATGACGTATATAACAGAGAAGAAGCTAAGAAAGAGATAGAGGGAAAGCCTTATACATTTCTTAGGATAGACAGAGCAGAGACAGCATTTGATGATAGTGTAGATACCTATGATGCCAGAGTATATGCTAAGGCGAAAGAGCTACTTAACCAGATGATGAGTGATGGTATATATGTGCAGGATACACAAGACGTATATTACATATATGAACTTATTATGAATGGTAGAAGCCAAACAGGTATAGTTGCACTTGCTTCTATAGATGATTATTGCAATGGTGTTATTAAAAAACATGAGAATACTAGAGCTGATAAAGAACAAGATAGAATAAATCACGTGGATATATGTAATGCACAGACAGGCCCCATATTTTTAGCTTATAGAGCGAGAAAAACTATTAGTGAGGTAGTGGGTAAAGTCAAGACAGAATTACCTTTATACTCATTTATATCAGAGGATGGTATAGGTCATAATGTGTGGAAAATTAGTAATACAGAGGATATAACGTCTATTAATACAGAGTTTGCTAATATGGATAGCATTTACATAGCAGATGGTCATCATAGAGCTGCTTCAGCGGTTAAGGTAGGATTAAAAAGAAGAGAAGCTGATAAAAGTTATACAGGAAATGAAGAATATAACTTCTTTTTGTCAGTATTGTTTGCAGATGAAGAACTTATGATTATGCCATATAATAGGGTGGTAAAGGATACTAATGGCTTATCCTTAGGAGTATTTATGAATAAGATTAGTACTAATTATGTAATTACACCTGTTAAGGAAGCTTATGAACCGGAGAAAAAAGGTACATTTGGTATGTACCTAGAAGATGCATGGTATAGATTAGAGGCTAAAGAGCATATTATTAGTGATGATCCTGTAGAAGGATTAGATGTATCTATATTACAGAATACTATATTGAATCCTATATTAGGTATAGAGGATCCAAGAACTGATAAAAGGATAGATTTTGTAGGAGGAATAAGAGGTTTAGAGGAATTAGAGAGAAGAAGTCATAGTGATATGATGTTAGCGTTTTCTATGTATCCTACCTCTATTAGAGAGTTATTTTCAGTGGCTGATGAAGGATTGTTAATGCCACCAAAGTCTACATGGTTTGAACCAAAATTAAGAAGTGGAATTTTTATACATCAATTATAGTTTGAGGAGGATATGACAGGATGGGCAGAAAAAAAGAGGTTTTCGCAATAAATTGGATGGAAGCACAGGCATTAGTAGAGGCAAGACATGATAATCCTCATCATATATTAGGTATACATGAGTGTTTAGATGATGTATATATTAATGTATTTTTACCAGGAGTTAGATCTATATGTGCTATAGATACTACTACAAAGAAGAGATATACTCTAGTTAGTGATAGAATAGAAGGTTTTTTTACTACAAAGATTAAGAGTACCAAGAAGTTTGTATACAAGCTAAAAGCCAAATATGATGATGGTACTGAGAGAGAATGGATTGATCCATATATATTTGAGCCGATTATAGATTCCATAGATATAAGTAGATTTAATGAAGGAATTCATTATGAGATATATGAGAAGTTAGGTGCGCATCCTATGGTGGTAGATGGAATTAGTGGTGTGTTGTTTGCAGTATGGGCACCTAATGCTGATAGAGTTTCAGTGGTTGCAAATTTTAACAATTGGGATGGAAGAATACATCAGATGAGAAAATTAGACTACTCTGGCATATATGAATTATTTATTCCAGGAGTAGATGTAAATGAGATATATAAGTATGAGGTGCGTTCTAAATCTGGTGATGTAAGAATGAAGACGGATCCATATGGTAATTCTACAGAACTTAGACCAGCTAATGCTTCAGTTATAGTTGATTTA
>CAZOUU010000034.1:0-5063 GCA_964583045.1 uncultured Lachnospiraceae bacterium
TCCACTTATTGCACCATTAGCTACTGATGGCTGCCATCCATAGCTTTGTACATGGGTTCTATATGTAGTGTTTACTGCTGGTGTAACTGGTACTGGGGCTACTGGTTCTGCTTTAACTGTTACTGTACATGTAGCGGATTTGCCACTACCATCCTTAGCTGTACAGGTAATAGTTGTTTTACCCTCTGACACTGCTGTTATCTTACCATTGGCATCTACCTTTGCTACTGTTGCATTAGAAGATTTCCATTCTACTGCCTTATTAGTAGCTGTCAAAGGAGATACTGTAGCCGTTAATGTCTTTGTATTACCTACTGTTATAGTTTCGCTAGTTGAGCTTATAGTTACCTTGGTAACTGATATTGTCTTTGAAGCGACTGTTACTTCACATTCTGCGTACTTTTCACTTCCATCTGTTGCTGCTGCTTTTATAGTTGCTTTTCCAGCCTTCTTAGCAATTATTTTTCCTGTGTTATCTACTGAAACTATATCTGAATGATTACTAGTCCAGTTAAATGTTTTATTAGTTGCTGTTGTAGGTTTTACATCTACCACTAGGGTTTTGCTGTCTCCCTCAACAAGACTAACCTTTCCTACAGTAAATTCCATACCGGTAATAGGAATCTGAACCTGCTCATCAGTTAATACATAAAAGGTAGCCTTAGGACTTATCTCACTCACTGTGTTATATCCACTAGCTAACTTTCTTACATAAAAATCATAATCTGTATTTGCTATTAAGCCTGTAAATGCAGCTCCTGGCTGCCACACTATAGCGGAGCCTTCTGGTTTTTTAATACCATATTCACAACCGCTAACTACATTTAATTCTATAGTTGTATTACTACTAGCTTTTAAGGTAGGGGCTGCTGGTGTATTCCAAGGTTCATAAGCTGTTACTACACATTTGGCGGTCTTTGCTCCATCTGCTGTAGTAGCTGTAATAGTCGCTTTACCTGCACGTATAACAGTTACTAATCCAGCATCACTTACTGTTGCTATATTACGGTTATCACTAGTCCAAGTAATACTAGTATTGGTTGCGTCACTAGGGCTTATAGTTGCCTTTAACTGCTTTGTTTTAGTATCAGTCTTTATATTGCCTACGTTAAATGTATTGCTATCCAATGCAACACTTACTACCTTTATACCTATAGTATAGGTTCTGCTTAATACTGTACTAGCGTTGTAACCCTCTTTAAAGGCTTTAGCCTTAATAGTTGTTGTTTTACTTACTGGTTATAGAAGCATTATATAAGTTACTAGCTGTAGTTGGGTCTGAGCCATCAGTAGTATAATATATCTTCGCTCCATCTGTAGTACAGCTTAGAATAACATTTTGTACTGAAGCATAGGTAGCCGATGGTATATTAGCGGTAGGTGCAGCTACTGTTTTATTGATGGTATAGAGTGCTTTCTTTTCTCCACTATTTTCCATCCCATCCTTTTTAGCTATAGCTCTTAGAGTAGTAGTACTGCTGATATCTATACTACTACCACTGATATAGCTTTGGGTGCTATCAGCTGGATCACTACCATCCGTTGTATAGTATATAGTAGCTCCTGTGGTTTCACAGCTTATAGTTATACTCTTATCTTCGCCGTATGTCCCCTCTGCCAAGCTAAAGGTAGGGGTAGCTACGGTAGCTTTCTTTATGGTATAGCTTGAAGTACCCACACCACTTTGTTCATATCCAGACTTTGTAGCTATCGCTTTAATAGTCTTTGAAGAATTTACTTCTATAGGACCATTATATAATATGCTCTTATCAGTTGGTGTAGTTCCATCCATTGTATAATATATACTAGCTCCTACTGTTTCAGTACTTATAGCAACACTCTGAGCTTCAATATACTGTCCACCACTTGGAGTAAATGTAGGTGTCTCTACCTTCTTACTTATAGTGTATGTAGCAATTGCTATAGAGCTGGCTTTATAACCTGTCATAACTGCCACTGCCTTCACTGTCGCGGTACTACTTATAGTTATAGGCACTGTATATTTGGTACCAGATAATTTGGAGGCATCATATGGATAAGTACCATCGTAAGGCTCCGTACCATCAGTAGTATAGTATATCTCTGCTCCACTGGTTGCGCAGGACATAGCTACTGTTACCTTCTCTGCATTAGCACTAGTTCCTGGTGTAATAGTTGGCTGGGCTACAGTATTAATATCTGCCACATCAAGCTTAAGCACATTATTACTATCCTCGACAGTATTTACTACTTTATAGCTAGTATTATCACTGGTAAAGTAACTACTATTATTCTCTGAGCTTCCCTCTGTTAGCGTTACTTGAGTTGTTTCATTTGGTGCATTCGCAGTACTTATTCCTACATTAGCACCACTAGTAAAGGTGCCTGTTTTTATTGTATAATTTGATACTAAATACAAATTTGATAAAGCACTAGCTTCTAAATCTGTATTTCCTGTAATTTTCAGATTGCCAGACGCCGTTAATCCCGTTTCATTTACATATACTCCACCGCCTAGTGCTGCTTTATTATCAGTTATAGCACCGCCTGAAATAGTACATATATCACTACTAGTACTATAATATACTCCACCGCCTTTTTCTTTAGCAGTATTATCAGTTATGGTACCTCCTGAAATCTCCATCTTGCCTGTACTAAAGTTACATATACCTCCACCATTACTGCTGGCATAGTTATTATCTATAGTACCTGCCGATATTTTTACAGTACCCGTACTATATATACCACCACCCAAAACAGCTGTGTTGTCTGATATATATCCGCCTGACATATCTAAATATCCTGTAGAATCTATATTAATTCCTCCACCATTACTGCTGGCATAGTTATTATCTATAGTACCTGCCGATATTTTTACAGTACCCGTACTATATATACCACCACCCAAAACAGCTGTGTTGTCTGATATATATCCGCCTGACATATCTAAATATCCTGTAGAATCTATATTAATTCCTCCACCCTTACCGTATTTTCCTGTGACTACATTACCTATAATTCTTCCACCATATATGTATATTTTACCACCATATGTTTTTATGCCTCCAAATCCACCTGATGTATTACCAACTATATTTCCACTATATATATTTAATCTACCTTTACTAACGCTTATAGCTGCATTACCATTAACCCCTGTTATAGCACCTCCGCTTAAGGTTATGGTACCTGATTCATCATCTAAGCTATATAATCCTTCTGAATTAGTATACTTATGATTGGTTCCTTCCTCATCATATAGATTCATAGTCCCTTCAACTGTATATACTGTTCCATAATTAGTCTGTTTAATAATATGACCATTTAAGCATAAATTGAGATTTGTATTTTTTGCCACTGTTGTCGTCTCTTGGGTATCCAATGTAACATCTGTATTTAAATAGTAATTACCTTTTGTTGGAAGTGTAGTAGCGTCATCCCATGGCTCAAATAATAAATTATCATGATTATGTCCACTAACAAGCTGTATATATCCCTTAAACGGAAAGGTCTCAGTAATTACAGATTGTACTACGCAAGAACTACTATCACTCCTTAGGTGTAAGCCTGCACTGTTTATCATATCATTTCCTGTAATCTCTCCTGTAATCCTTATCGGTGAGTCTTTACTAGGAGCTATACTAGTGCTTATGCCTATATAAGACGAGTAATCTATATTAGCATCAACTGCTATAGTCTTATCTGCAGTAAGATATACATTACAGGGATTCCCGTCTGCCCCTGTATTATCACTTACCTTTGCAAAATTAGCTACAGTCATCGTACCGTTCTGATATACCCCTGCTGCTCCGTGATTACCTGTGATAGTACCATTATATAAGTTAAAGGTACCATCTACACGTACAGCATAAGACGTACCCTTGGTACTATGTCCCACTATAGCTCCAGTATTACTCGTAGCACAATCATTAATACTTAGAGTATTACCTGCTGGTACATTAAACACCATATTATCTGTAGTCTGGGTAATCTTGTAACCATTAAGACATATAGTAAGGTCACCAGAAACAGTAGCACCTAGATCCGTTAGGGTAACATCCTTAGTTAAGTAATAATTACCTGATGTAGGAAGTGAATTATCACTTGTCCATGGATTAGTAATATGACAGCTTCCATCATGAGTATCTGCCTTCTCTAATTCCAAATTCTCCTGTATTACTGGTTCTACTGCCTCCGCCTCAGTAGTGGTTTCTTCTTCATTTGTAACGATTGCTTCTTCTTCGTTTCCTTGTACCTGCACAGCTTCTGCTGCAAATACATAGCTTCCCATAGCTTCAGAACTTAAAACCATAGCCACTGACAATGTAAACGCAACTATAGTTCGCATAACTCTCCTAATACACTTATTTTTTCGCATATTCACTTCTCCCTTATTTATAGTTTACAATACTTATATTATAAGCTTTCCCTATCAGCAATGCAATTGACATATACTACTTTTTCCTTGAAAATTACACTTACTGTTTTCTTTAACTATATAAAGCCATATTAGACAATATATTGTCTAATATGGCTTTATATCTACATATCTACTTTTAAAGAATATAGGATTACCCTATCCTATAGGTCATACATATCATCATATGTATCATCATAATCATCTTCAAAATCAGCAAAAGCTCCATTCTCATATGCACGAGTATAATTAATATTATTACTTCTCTTTTGCTTTGGCTGCGGCTTTGGACTCTCAGCCTTCTTTTTGCTACCGATTTCTTGTTTCTTCTTTATAGTTTTCTTCTCGCGTTCTATTCTCTTAATCGTCTCAAACTTATCTGGCTGTTGTTCTTTGGGTTCCTTAGGCTTAGCTGGTCTAGACTGTCTAACTGGTCTATCCTCATCATCATCCTTATTAAAGCTGTTGTAGCCATTATTTCTTGGCTTATAGCCGCCATTACCATAGCTTCTGCCGCTGCCATTATTATCTCTATTACCGTAGTTTCTGCCGCTACCATTATTATCTCTATTACCGTAGCTTCTGCCACTGCCATTATTATCTCTATTACCGTAGCTTCTGTTACCGTCTCTGCTTCCGCTATTATCTCGGTTACCATAGCTTCTGT
>CAZOUU010000034.1:5163-10369 GCA_964583045.1 uncultured Lachnospiraceae bacterium
TGCTTCCGCTATTATCTCGGTTACCATAGCTTCTGTTACCGTCTCTGCTTCCGCTGTTATCTCTATTTCCACCTTCACGATTACCGCCGTAGCTTCTTCCGTTACCATTATTATCGTGATTACCATAAGGTCTATTTCCACTCTGATTTCTTGACCTATTATCACGATCTCCTTGTGGTCTAGCACCATCTCTGTTTAACTGTCTGTTATCTGCAGTTCTCTGTCCTGTAGTACTTCTTACTGTACCTCTGTTATTATCATTACCTGATGGTCTACTATCTTGACCTTCTCTAGTGCTTTCCACTACTTTTCTCCTCTCAAATCCTATATAGTATTAGTCACATCTATGACCTAGTCTATTAGTAAGAATTGCCTATTCGTCTTATTTTCTTACCACTACCCATTTTATTTTCATATCACTATAAAGTCAAGCTTTTTGTTAAATAAATCTGCTTTTTTAACACCTTGCTTTTTATTCCTCCTTCTAGTATATTATCTATATGATGATTAGCCGATTATAATGTACTCTACATATAATTAGCTATACACTAGATTAGGAGGAATTTATGAATAACAATTTAGATGAAAATGAATATGATGATGAGACTATAACTCTAAAACTTGATGATGGTGATTTAACCTGCTCTATAGTAGCATCTTTTCCAGTAAGTGATAAGGACTATATAGCTTTGCTTCCAGATGAACCCTATGAGGGTTATGAGGAAGGTGAAGTATTCTTATATGGCTATAAGAAGCTGGCTGACGACGAGATAGAATTAATAGATATAGTCTCTGAAGAAGAATACGAGCTAGTCGCAGATGCTTTTGATGAATTATTAGATAATGAGATGTTTAATAATACCCAAGAGTAATATATAACATAAGCTCCTGTAGGGATTAACCTATAGGAGCTTATTTTAATTTTATGTCTTTTAGATTTTCATCTGTTGTCAGGGTATCTATACTGCAGATTACAACTACTTTTTTTATATCGTTTGTCTCTACAAACTCGCTAATACTATCCGTATAATATCTTATATCAATTACATTTACTTCGCTATAGTTATCGGCAAGAAATGGCACTAAGGCATTACCATAGGAATCCTTTATAACTAATATTTTCTCTGTATTCTCACTATTACTAGCTATTCTTACTCTAGAATGTTTACCATCTAAAAATACTTTGTACTTATCCTTAAGCTTAAGGCTCTCTATATTCATCATAGATACCGCCCTTGCACCATCATCTATATAATCCACCTTATATTCACCGCTGGAATTTGTATACATAACCAAATCATCATCTGCCTGATTATCTGTAGGTGCCATAGAATACAAATCTCCTAAAAATGTATCACTACCCACGGTTCTAGATAGGTTTTTTCTATCTGTAGGCTCCATTCCATAGCTCTTACATATGTCTGAATATCCATAGTATGCGCCGTCCATAGTCCAATGGCTATCTGTTTTAAAATATATATTCTCATCCTTATGGGCTATAAGACTATCCGAGGCATCTATTAGAGTTATTCCCGTAGCAGTAAGCTTCTTCGCAGCGTCTTCTATGACGGCTGACTCAGAATACACGGATACATGCTTAGGCAGCTTATCCTTATATACATATGTAGCTGTGGGTACTAGCTCAACTATCAGCTCTCTATCGCTTATATCCTCGCACAGCGAAGTAAGGGCTTCTATATTAGCTGCATAGGTATCTTTTGGTGCCTCAAAGTTCTTAAGTAGATAACCCTCCTCACCTATATATACGTCATTAATGCAGTCTCCTGCTAATACATTCTGTGTATCATTACTAAGCAGCACTAGCTTATCTCTAAAAGGAATCTGATCTCTCATATAAGTATATAAGTTTTCACTTAACTCACCATCTACGATACTATACTCAGTTAACCCAACACTTCCTATTAAATTTTTGTTTTCCATTGTAGAGAAGTTTCTATCCTTAGTACATATATATCCTATTAATACAATTCCTAAGAATGCTCCAAATACAATTATGGTTATCTTATCCTTCATATGCTCACCTAAAATCTAAAATATGCAAAAGGCATTACCTCACCATTTGCTAAAAAATACATAGTAACTACTAATACGCCTACTATAAATGCTGGTTCAATTACACATATTACCTTCTTCATAGTTTCACTGTTCTTACTAGCAGCATTTAAAAATGCTTTGATAAATATAGCGGGATGAGGCAAGGTAGCTATAAGCACTATAATCATTACCACACCATATCCAAGTACCACATAGGTAGCTTCTCTATTCCATATGGCTAAACCACCTGCAAAGAACATATCCCTAATAGTACTAAATCCATCTAATACACTATCCGCCGACACTATAGAAAAGATTGTGTTAACCAGTATAAATGTATATATACCACCTATACATCTTGGTAGCTTATCTAATATTTTTCCTAGCCACAGCTTCTCATTAACACATAGTAACATGAATATCCCACCAGCTACTATTATCTTAAAGTCTGCTCTATACCATAGTACTAAAAATACCATAGTTACCGCTGTAGCTACAGCTGCCATTCCCTTTTTATTCTTACCCCTGGTTAGAAAATCATATATATAATCCTTAAACCATGCCGTAACAGATACATTCCATCTTCGTACAAACTCTAATATGCTTTTAGATACAAATGGATAGTTGAAATTCTCTCCAAAATCAAAGCTAAACATCTTGCCAAGTCCTATTGCCATATCTGAACATCCACTAAATCCAAAGTACAGATACAAAGTATAAGTTATAGCTGATATCCACAATAGTCCTACAGCCATATCTCCTTGATAAGTATAGTTTATATGATTATAGGCATACTTCATAAATCCCGCAAACACTACCGTCTTTCCTAATCCAATTACAAATTTTCTTATACCCTCTGCAAACTTTTTGGTGGTTTCGTCTCGATAATTAATCTGTATAGCCATATCCTTATATTTAACCATAGGTCCCCATATAATCTTAGGAAACATAACTATATAGAGTGCAAGCTCAAGTATATTTTCCTGAGCTTTTCCATCTTTTCTATATACATCTATTAAATATGATAAAATGTTGAATATGTATAGAGACATTCCAATAGGCATAAGAACATTAATGCTAGATACTAAGAAACTAAGATATTTGAAACCACATAAAACTAAGATACACATAATAATTCCACCTATAAGTGTACCTCTCGCCTTTTCTACCTTCCCCAGCTTGTTAAATTTACGTATATACAAAGCCAAGAAATAAGCTACAACAATAAGAACCACCATAACTGCTATATATACTGGCTCTCCAAAGCTGTAAAACAATAAACTTAATATAAGTAGTATTAAATTCTTTAAGTATTTTGGACTAACATAATATACTGCCAATGCTACTGGCAAAAATCCAAAAATAAATAACAAACTAGAATACAACATATCTCTCTATCTCTCCCAAATACCATATAATCATTGTGCATACTCTACCGCTAAGAGCTCATCTAGAAATCTTGAACGTATTCCCTTTTTACCATATAATTCTCTAACACTATATATATGTAAATAAGTCTTAGCTCTAGTCATAGCTACATAAAACATTCTTCGTTCTTCTTCTATATCTGCATCCTTAACAGCTTTCTTATATGGCGTAATTCCCTCATTAGCATTCATAATAATAACTACCTTATATTCCAGTCCTTTTGAACTATGCATAGTAGTTATGGTTACGCCGTGCTTATCTATTTTAGCACGTTTTTGTGCTTGTTCCAATAGTTTATTTTCATAATTTTCAATATAAGAAAACCATTCCTCATAGCTATTAAAATTCTTAGCATTTTCAGCTAGTTCATCCAGCACCACTATTAAATCTTCATAGCTTATATGCCTATAATCTGCATACTCCTTCAGATATCCATCATATCCTATACCCTTTCTTATAAAATTAATGGCCGCATAGGGCTTAAGCTTTTTAAGATACTTTATCTGACTTTCAAATTCATCTATGTTATCCACAGCCCATTCCTTGCCTTCATACATATGCCGCATGCCTTCAAAGGTTACTGTATCTTCTGTCAATATATCTCTCTTTAGGTATCTATTAGGTCTGTTCATTATGCGAAGATATAAGGCTCTAGAATTATCTCCCATAGCTGCCTTCACATAATCTAGAATATTTCTTACTACAAAATGGTCATATATATTAGGAATTCTATCCCTTGCTACAAATGGCACATTGTACTCCATTAATTTGGATATAAGTCCTCTAGGCTCAGTATTTAGTCTGCATATTACTGCCATGGCATCATAATCTATACCTTCCTTATGGTAGCTATCTATTAATTTCAGTATACTAATTACTTCCTCTTTAACCTCGCTGCATACATGCACCTTTATATTATTTTCTAAGACCCTATTACTCTTTATGTCCTTATTGTATCTTACCTGATTATGTTCTATAACCTTAATAGAGCCTGCTACTATATCTTCACTGGATCTAAAATTAGTATCTAGCAATACTGTAATTGCAGCTTCATAGTCCTTAGCAAAATTAAGCATTATCTCAGGTCTTGCACCTCTAAATCCATATATAGACTGGTCATCATCACCTACTATAAATAGATTATTTCTAGGCATAGCGAGCAGCTTAAGTATTTCATATTGAATTCTATTAATATCTTGAAATTCATCTACTAGTATATGAGTATACTTGTCCTGCCATTTTTTGCATATATCTGGTCTCTCCTTTAATAGCTCATAACAATATACCAGCATATCATCAAAATCTATCTTATTATATCTATTAAGCTTCTGCTTATATTCATTGTATATCTTTCTAAATATTTCCTCGCTACAGCTGGTGCTATAATAATTTTTAACATCTATCATTTCACCTTTTATCTTGCTGATTTCACCAATTACATCAGCGATAAAGTCACCTTCGTCATCATACTCTAAGCTGAATTTCTTTACTATGTCCTTTAGAAGATTATATTTTTCTTCTTCTCCTAATACATTCTCTCCCGTATATCCATAAGCCGCTCTAAGCATATGGAAAAATATAGAATGAAAGGTACCAAAAGTACAGGGAGTATATGCTCCCTGTGTTAGTTTATTAAATCTTGATTTCATCTCTGTAGCTGCTGCCTTGGTATATGTAACCACAAGTATATGCTCTGGAGATACCTTGTAATGCTCTATTAAAT
>CAZOUU010000035.1:0-10362 GCA_964583045.1 uncultured Lachnospiraceae bacterium
TATATTATACTTTTTATAGTCTCCAAAGGCAGCCTCTATATATTTTTTGTCAACCCAGTCTTTATTGTAGCTATATGGTCTTAATATTATTTCAAGTCCACTTTCTTTAATCATATTTATCTTATCTCCTAACCCACTACCTAAACACATCTCATATACATCGTTAAGTAATTTGTAGGACGGAAAAAACACCATATAATTTCCAGTTTTACTTGTAACTATAGTATCTATATATTCTGACATTTTCTTATATTCATTGGGACCTCGTCTAGTATATTTACTACTTACATCTCTACCTATAGTAACTAATCTCTTCTCCTTATCGAAGGGTGACGGTATATATATAGCATAATCTTCTTCATTGTTACTTAATAACTCTTTATAATAATTAATAGGCAGTAATGTAGCAGAGAAAAATATGGTAGAATTTCCTTTTTCAATACAAGCAGATAGATTATTGGCAGGATGTACACAGTACAATTTTATATAAAAGCTGCTAGCCCCTTCATTCTTAGCGTATATTACATAGCTGTCATCTAATTTCTCATACATATTATAGAAATTATTTACCTGAAAATAAAAATCCATAATCTCATCTTTATGCTCATTCTTAACCTCTCTATCCAAATACCTTTCAAACTCACCTAAAAGATTAAGTATATGCAAATAAAATGTAGCAATGCTATCTAATTCCTTGTAATCTGTACATTCCTTCTTATATACCAGCATATCCTTGTTACATCTATCTAGCGCCTTAGCCAGCCTAGTATCATAATCTGCCACATATTTTTTTATTTTCAAAAAATCTTCTTTATACAAACTGGCACTGTACATACTACTACCACGCTCTACCAGATTATGGGCTTCGTCCACTAAAAAGATATACTCGCCCTTAACTCCCTGACCAAAATATCTTTTCAAATATACCCTTGGATCAAACACATAATTATAGTCGCATATAATTCCATCTACCCACAGACTTACATCCAAGCTTAATTCAAAGGGACACACCATATGCTTATTGGCATATTCTATTAACACCTCTCTGGTTATATCATCTTCATGATTAATCACATCAAACACTGCCTCATTTACTCTATCGTAATGTCCCTTTGCATAAGGACAATTACCTGGATTACAGTCCATATCCTCACACAAGCACAGCTTTTCTTTAGCTGTTAATATAACACTTTTAAAATGTAATCCCTTTGCCCTTAATATATTAAAACCAACTGCCGCCACTGTTCCCGTTATAGTTTTTGCAGTTAGATAAAATATCTTTTCTCCATGTCCCTCTCCTATAGCCCTTATAGCCGGATATACCGTAGCCATAGTTTTTCCTATACCTGTAGGTGCCTGAACAAATAGATTCTTCTTTCTAACTATAGCAGAATAGGTACATGCCACCATATCCCTTTGTCCATTTCTATATTCATAAGGAAATTCCAATTCTTTAGTTGAGGTAACCACCTCTTTCTTGTTATGGTAATCAAAATCTGCCCATAGCATATATTTTCCTATTATCCCATTAAACCAATCTGATATCTCCTGATATGAATACTCCTCCTTAAAACGTCTTATACTTTCATCCTCTATATTACAATATGTTAATTGCACTGTAATTGTTTCTAAAGGATGCTCCACTCCATACATATATGCATAGCACATCGCCTGTGCCTTATGTATATCAAATGGAGCTTCTAATTTCTCCACATTTAGATACATACCCTTTATTTCATCTATAGTAACTTTATCCCCTTCTACTATTACTCCATCTGCTCTTCCTTCCAATATAACAGTGTAATCTTTTGTCTCTATCTCATATTTCATAGGGACTTCACTACTATAGCTAGAGCCCATCCTTTTTTGAATCTTACGGTGAATTTTACTGCCTTCACTCATAGCATCCTTAAAAAGACCGGCTCCCTTTGTATTGTCTATGTCTCCTTGGCGCAATATGAATTCCACCAGATATCTTACCGATATACGAAACTCCATATTAGTCCTCTCTATCTAGCAATATATAATCTTCTTAGCTATACTCTCCGATACATCGCTGCCTTCTAATATCTCCAACAGCTTAAGTCCAAAAGCTATACAGGTACCCATACCTCTACTAGTTATAAAATGTCCATCTACTACTACCTTGTCTGTCACCGGAGTAGCTCCTAGTAATTTATCCTCATAACCCGGATAGCAAGTAGCCTTTCTACCCCTTAGTAATCCCAGATTGCCATATACACTAGGTGCTGCACATACTGCTGCAAGGTATCTACCCTCTTTATCATATTCCTTAAGCATATTATTAAGCTTATCACAGGCTGCTAGATTAGGGGTACCGGGTATACCTCCTGGCAAGATAATCATATCTGCCTTCTCTTTTATATCATCTATAATCATATCTGCATTAAGGGTAACCTTATGAGAACTACTAATCTGCAGTTTATCTGTTATTGATACAGTATTTATATCTACCTTGCCTCGTCTAAGTATATCTACTACTGTTAATGCCTCTACCTCTTCACAACCATCTGCTAAAAATATATATGCTGTCTTCATAAGTCTATCTCCTTTTATTGTTATATAATTATTGTCTATATATAAATTCAATATAATTTTGCAATTATATATATTATAGCAAATAAAGTTTTATTTTTACATAGTAAATATTCTCGTATAAGCTTATACTGTATGTATACATTTTATTATAAGGAGGTTTCTATGGAAATAGAGAGAAAATTTTTAGTTGCTGAAATACCTGATAACCTAGATGCATATCCTAGTCATATAATAGAGCAAGCTTATTTATGTACTTCACCCGTTATTCGCATTAGGAAGCAAGATGATGATTATATATTAACTTATAAATCTGCTGGTCTTATGTGCCGAGAGGAAGCTGAACACCCACTTACTAAAGAATCTTATGCACATTTGCTTGAAAAAGCTGATTATAACGTAATTGCTAAGAGACGTTATAAGATACCTGAAAAGGATAATCTGACTATTGAGCTTGATATATTTGATGGATTATTTAAGGGCCTTATTATTGCAGAAGTTGAATTTTCAGATGTAGAGTCTGCAAATGCATATGTGCCTCCTGTTTGGTTTACAAGGGAGGTCACAAATGAATCTACCTATCATAATTCTACACTAAGCCAGATGGAGTCTTCGGCAATTTGTGAGCTACTATCCCAGAATTTAAGATAAATACAGTAACTAGCATAGATATTGTACTTGTAGCCATATAGATTGACAAATTTTTACTTAATAACATCACTATAGAATTTATTACGTATCCTAAGGTGCCAGCATATAAAGCTAGCTTATACACCTTACCATAAGTTAGCTCTATTTTGAGCATCCTACTAAAGTTGTAACCAATAAGTGCATATATAGCTGTAGACATCAGATAGCCTAATGCCATCGTAATTATACCTACAATCAAATATAATACAATCTCCAAGTATATATATACTATATTATTTAGTAAAGTATTATTATTTATCTCTCTATCTCCCACTATAAATGACCAATCCAAGGTTTGTGCATATTTAGCTGAACCTGGCATTATATAAATTGTATCTCTTCCAAGCGCTATAGTATATGTAGCTTGCTGTTCTTTTGTTAATGCATTATAAGTATAAGACTTCACACCCCTATCTGCTACTACATATATGGTATCATCTATATTAGTCTCAAAGTCCTTGCTTATATCAAAATGTCCATTTACTATAGTAAACTCTGGCAGCTTATTTCTTATAAGATTATCTAATCCACCTTGACCAGCTATCCATGCTGCAGCAGGCATACCTAGGCGTACCAATCCCATAAATACCATAAAAATAACTACATATATTATGCTGCTAGATGCCTTGAATTTTGAAAACTGACTATAAAATCCTGGTTTAAACATAGCATTGTAAAATTGTTCTAAAAAGCCTACTTTTCTATCTGTCATAAAATAACACCTATTCAATAATCAACTTTGGAAGTCTAATAGTGATTACCGTTCCTTTTCCTTTTTTGCTTACTATATCCATCTCAGCGTCTATAGTATCTAATCGTTCTCTTATATTCTTAATACTGGTAAATGTATCCTTCTTTATAGTATTTATATCAAATCCTATACCATTATCTATAATTTGTACAGCAAAATAATTTTTTGTTTCATAACTTCTTACTGATACATTACCTACATAGTTCTTCTTGGACATACCATGCTTAACGGCATTTTCTACTAAAGGTCCTATTATATATGGTGGCATTTTAAAATCTGTTACCTTATCCTCTATAGCTACTGTAAGCTCTTTGTGGCGCATTTTTTCTATATATAGATAAGATGAGGCATGTTCTAATTCCTCTGTAACCATTACTAGTTTTCTGTCCTCTTTTAAGGCATTAAACTTATATCTAATGTATTTAGATAATTGAAATAATACTAGCTGTCCTGTATCTGATCCCTTTTTCATAAGCTCCAGAATCAAATTTAATGAGGCAAATATAAAGTTAGGATTTAATGAATTGAGTGCCATAATCTTTTGATTATTTATGGTTTCTATCTCACTCTCCTTCTTCTTTTCTACCTGCCATATCATATTTCTCTCTGTTACTACCAGCATACATATTACATATGCAAATATACCTATTCTAAGTATAATTCCATGAATACTGCTATCAGGTTCCACTATCCCTATTATAAAATCTAATAGTATAAATATTATAAATATTATGTTAGCTACAACTATATCTCTCAGGCTCCTTTTGCCAAATGTAATTACTGCTATACCCAAGACAATTGTTATAATAACTAAGCCTATAAAAATAAGTATCTCTGTAAATACCATATATCTAAACAAATCTACCAGCCCTAACACCTGTAGTACTAATGCTGTTACAAAATTAGCACCATATATACCTATCCCAAAATCTACATATTTTATTATCTTCTTTTTATCTATAAAACACCTTACATACATAAGATATACTACCGGAATAATCAATGTTACCATTGATTTTAGCAAATACAATACATATAAGCTATTTATATACAGCTGCATAATTTTATTATCTGATATACTCCATATAGCTGCTGTCCATAAAAATACCACAAGCAGACCCAATGCACTGTTTTCATGTCTTAGTTTGCCCATAAATATATATACCATTATAACTATTATACTAACAATTATTAATAATATAGATAAAATAAATATCCATATATTATCCTGCCATATACTATATAATACATCACCAGCAGCTCCATAGCTTATAACTGGCAGCTCTCCCGCATACTTATTGTACATAGATAAATATGTGATAGTCAGATTTTTATCACTGCATACTTTACCTAGACTAACCATATGGTAAGCTGGGACCGTAGATTTACCTAAAGGTCTTACCTCATCTACTCCATAAGAATATATAATCTGATTATCTAATTTTACTTCCACTGCTTGATACTCAGTTCTAAAGTACAATACTGTATCATCATTAAGATTAGACGGTGTCTGATGACTTATAGATACAGCTTCCCCTGCCTTTACATCTGCTACAGCCGGTAGTGACATAGTCATACCGCCTTCATCTGTCTGGATAATCCACGCATCATTAAAACCTGTAAAACCAGCCTTATTAAGAGGGGCATCACCCTTCTTGTGAAGAGTTATCCCATATATAATTACCACAAGTATTCCTACTATGGATAATATAAGTAATAATGTATTTAGTTGTCTCTTAGATAAACTATACATATCTATTTCCTCTTAGTATAAATTATAAATCCACTATATAACCCTATAATGTTTTAACGCATTCATTATACCATCAGCTTCTATATCTGTAGTTATATATTCAACTTTATCAAATAATTGTTTATCAGAATTTCCCATAGCTACACTATGCACTGTATATTCCAGCATAGATAAATCATTCATACTATCGCCTATAGCGATACAGTTATCAAGTGTTATATTAAAATATTCGCACAAATATTTAATACCGCTTGCCTTAGAATAACCCTTTGGCACTATTTCCATCATATTACTACCACGATCAATTATATCAAAATACTTATTTATCTCTAGCTTAAATCTATCTACATCACTATCTTCTCTAGTCCATACAGCAATTTTATCAAACAAGAAACACGCGTCTTCTATATCCATATATATATCGTCCTTTATTGCTTTAAAGAAACCTATCAAGCTTTTAGCCGCAGCATCATTTTCCAGCTTACCATCTATAGTTATCCTCTTGTCTTGTTCAAAAACTGCAAAAATATTACATTCTCTACATAGCAGGGCAATCTCCTTACATAAATCCTTAGTAAGTGCATTATGAGCTAATTGTTCTCCTTTATAATATATGGTGGTACCACACCCACATACAAATCCGTCAAAGTCCATATTTCTAATCTGCTTATCAATGAAACAATTCACTCTTCCTGTATTAATAAATAAAAGATGTCCATTTTCCTGAGCCTTTTTAAGAGCTATAGGAGTTGTCTCTGGTAGGTAATGACGATTATCTTCCGTTGTTAAAGTTCCATCAATGTCAAAAAATATCATTTTTCTATTTTCCACAATAATCTCTTCTTTCTAAAATGTATTGCCCACCAATTTTCATCTTAGACTATATCTGCTTAAATAAGTTAATCATCTCTATTGCACCTAATGCACAATCATATCCCTTATTGCCTGCCTTTGTACCAGCACGTTCTATAGCCTGTTCTATAGTATCAGTAGTTAATATACCAAACATAACCGGAAGTCCTGTCTCCATAGATACTGTAGCTACTCCCTTTGAAACCTCGTTACATACAAAATCATAGTGACTAGTTGCGCCTCTTATAACTGCTCCTAGACATATAACCGCATCATACTTTCCTGACTCGGTCATCTTTTTAGCAGCTACAGGAATTTCAAAGGCTCCTGGAACCCAGGCAAGAGTTATATTCTCATCCTTTACATTATGTCTCTTTAAACCATCTTCAGCACCGCCTATAAGCTTTGATACTATAAACTCATTAAATCTTGATGCCACTATACCTACTTTAATGTCCTCTGCTACTAATTTTCCTTCGATTAAATTCATGTTATCTACCTCTTATCTTTCTATTATTATTACACTGTTATTAAATTAATATGTCCCATTTTCTCTTGCTTTGTCTTTAAATAGAACTCATCATATTTGCTTGCTTCCATAACTAGAGGAATTCTCTTTACTATCTCTAACCCATACCCCTGGAGTCCATATACCTTTGATGGATTATTGGTCATCAGCTTTAATTGATGAATACCTAAATCTACCAATATCTGTGTACCTATAGTATAATCTCTGGCATCCTCTGGAAATCCTAACTTTATGTTAGCCTCCACTGTATCTAAGCCTCCATCTTGCAATTCGTATGCTTTTATTTTGTTAATAAGGCCTATTCCTCTACCTTCTTGTCTCATATACAGCAACACGCCTCTACCTTCCTTTGCTATCATCTTCATAGCTGCATCGTATTGTTGTCCACAATCGCATCTAGCCGAGCCTAATGCATCTCCAGTTAGACACTCTGAATGTACTCTGCACAATACTGGCTCGCCATTAGTTATATCACCTTTTACTAGTGCCACATGATGTTCGCCATTTAGCTTATTTACATAACCATGTATAGTAAACTCACCATATCTAGTAGGCATCTTTGCCACTGCCACCTCTTCTACAAATACTTCATGTACTTTTCGATATTTTATAAGTTCTTCTATGGATATAAGCTTTAATCCCCATTCCTTAGCGTATTCTATGAGTTTAGGAAGTCTGGCCATAGTTCCATCCTCTTGCATAATCTCGCAGCAAAGTCCTACCTCCTTAAGGCCTGCTATCTTCATTAAATCTACTGTAGCCTCAGTATGACCTCTTCTCTCTATAGTACCTCCTGCTACGGCAACCAATGGGAACATATGACCTGGTCTTCTAAAGTCCTCTGCTTTAGCTCCATCCTCCACTATCTTCATAGCGGTAATAGAACGCTCAGCTGCTGATATACCAGTTGTTGTATCCACATGGTCTATCGATACCGTGAAGGCTGTACAATGATTATCTGTATTGACCTTTACCATTTGTCTGAAATCTAATTTCTTTGCATACTCTGCTGACATAGGTGTGCATATAAGTCCCTTGGCCTTACATGCCATAAAATTAACAGCTTCTGTAGTCGCATATTCGGCAGCTACAATTAAATCTCCTTCATTTTCTCTGTCTTCATCATCAACCACCATAACCAGCTTACCACTACGTAAATCCTCTATAGCTTCTTCAATACTATTAAACTTAAAATCCATATACGTCACCTCTTATATATAATCCACCTTAGGTGGTCATTAAAATCCATATTTACTTAAAAACTCCATAGTTATACCTGATGATTCTTCCGTAGGCTCTTCCTTAGGAGTCATCACCAGCTTCTCTATATATTTTCCTACTACATCACATTCCAAATTAACTATATCCTTGGGCTTTTTATCTAGCAGCGTAGTATGTCCCGCTGTATGTGGAATGATAGATACCTTGAAACAGCTACTATCCACATAAGCTACCGTAAGACTGATACCATCTATGGAAACAGAACCTTTTTCTACTATATATTTAAGTATATCCTTAGAGGTATCTATGCTTACCCAAACTGCATTATCCTCTTTTTTAAGAGACGCCACATAACCTATACCATCTATATGACCGGATACTATATGGCCGCCAAATCTTCCGCCAGCAAGCATAGCTCTCTCTAAATTAACCTTGCTACCAATAGATAGTTGACTAAAACCCGTTCTCCTCATAGTTTCTGGCATAACATCTGCTGTAAATGTATCAGCAGTCATACTAGTAACTGTAAGGCACACTCCATTTACAGCAATACTGTCACCTAGCTTACTACCAGCTAATACCCTAGAGCATCCAACCACAAGCTTAATAGATGCCTGTCCATTCTTAATCTGTTTTATTGTTCCTAATTCTTCAATAATACCTGTAAACATTAGTTTCCTTCCTTAGGCTTTATCTCATATTCTACCAATATATCATCACCCAAACGCATAATTTTAGGTTTTTGGAATGTAAATGCCTCTTCTGGAGAATCCACCCCTTCGCCTCCTACAGGAGAATATATACCAGCTCCACCATACCTGCTTTTAAGGCACTATAATTTAGTGTCCCACCACCTTCAAGTAATATACTATCTATACCTAACTCACCAAGCTTAATCATAAGCTCCATAAGATCTAGATGTCCTTCAACACTTTTAACCTGTATCATCTCTATGCCTGCATCGATATATTTCTGCTTAGAGCCTTCATCCTCAGTACAGGTTGCTATATAAGTCTTTACCTCTCTTGCCGTTTTAACTATCTGTGAATCCATAGGGGTAAACAATTTACTATCACAGATAATTCTTATAGGATTTCTTCCATCCTCTATACGACAGGTTAATAACGGATCATCATTTAGTACAGTACCTATACCTACCATAATACCCATTAATTTATTTCTTGTATAATGTACATACTCCCTTGCTACTTTACCGGTAATCCAGCGGCTTTTTCCTGAGCGAGTAGCCATCTTACCATCTAGAGTCTCTGCGAATTTCATAACTATATATGGAAGCTTAGTTTTAATGTAATGAAAGAATATTTTATTTATATCATCACATTCCTCTTTCATTAGACCCTCTATAACTTCTATGCCATGTTCTTCAAGATATTTAACACCTTTTCCTGATACTAATGGATTTGGATCGCTAGAACCTATATATACAGTTTTTATTCCACTCTCCACTATGGCCTCAACACAAGGTGGTTGATGCCCTGTATGACAGCAAGGCTCTAATGTAACATACATCTCGGCGCCCTTAGCATCTTCCTCTAAACTCTTTATAGCATTTCGCTCTGCGTGTAAATCACCATATACCTCGTGGTAACCTTCACCTATTATCCTATCATCCTTTACTATTACTGCTCCTACCAACGGATTTGGATTAACCTTACCTATACCCTTTATCGCTAACTCTATAGCTCTCTCCATATATTTCTTATCCATATTGTTCCTCCAATTATTATCTGCTTTAAATCTAAAAAATGCCTTAAGATAGTGTTATCTCAAGGCATAATAATCAATCTACATTCATCTTCTTTCATCCAGACTATACTGTCGGCTCTAGAATCTCACTAGATCATGCTGGTATAACTACCACGCTCGCGGGCTTATATATAATACATACCGCCGGTAGGGAATTACGCCCTGCCCTGAAGACTACGCTTTTTATATAATGTCACAATTTAATATAAATGTCAATATATACACATATATCTACTTTCTAAT
>CAZOUU010000036.1:0-2835 GCA_964583045.1 uncultured Lachnospiraceae bacterium
GTAGACTTACTAAGGTAAAATAATTGATAATCACTATAATTATCTGCTCTATAGCTATCTTCATCTATGGTTATAGCAAACTGAACTTTATCACACCTGCTTAATAATTTATCTATTACCTTGTACTGAATAGGTGTAAATCCTGTAAATCCATCAAAGCACACCACTGCGTCCTCTAATATATGTGAGGCATCCACTGCCTTAGCCATAATATCCATAACCTGTTCTGTAACCACATAATTCTCATCAATCTTCTCTGAAAATTCCCGATATATCCTAGCAATGTCCTTCAATTTCAATAGTAAATATGAATCCTCTTCTAATTCATCTAGCTTGCTTTCTAATGTATCTACAGCTATATCATATTGATATAATTCAGAAATCAGAGACTTTACCTCATCTACTATACCCGACATATCATTACTATGCTTTATAGTCAATAAATCAGCCTCATTATCATCTAGTATCTTAGTTAAAACAATACTTTTACCTAAATCATCTAGTACTTCATTCAAAACGATCCTCTGTTCCTCAAATAATCTATATGCCAGTCTATTAAAACTAACTATATCTATATTCATAGTTCCCTTATTAGGATGTAGTGAAACTATATCCCTCTGAGTCTCCATCGTGAATTGTTCTGGTACTACTATGTAATAGTTCTTGTTAGGATTATCTATAGATTGCTCTATAATATCCATATACATCTTATGCGACTTACCTGCTCCACTCGAGCCTAAATACATCTTTACACTCATACTATCTCCTTATACAACAATACATTACATCTATATTATCTATTTGCTTTTAGTAGCTTTGATAAGGTAATTATACCATACTAACCTACCAAACTAGAACAATATTAGAGAGTTTTCAGAATAATATATTTTAACTCACATATAATATATTAACTACATACTTGGAGGTATTCTATGTCAAAATCTACAAAGATAGTATTATTTCACTCAAAAGAGCTTATATATACTGGAATTTTCATTGTGTTTGGTATAATCCTTACGTTGTTGCTGGTGCTAATGTTTAGCAAGCCAAATAAATCAGAAAACAATGAAACCACATATAAATCAGGGGTATATTCATCACATATCCTACTAGGAGATAGCGAATTGTCTGTAAATGTAATAGTAGAAGACAATAGCGTATCAGAAATATCTATTGAGAATATGAATGAGACAATTAATACTATGTATCCTCTCCTTGAGCCAACTGTATCAGAAATAAACAGTCAAATAAATCAAGTAGATAATATAGAAGATATAAATTATTCTTCAAATAACCAATATACATATATACTAATTTATGAAGCTATAGAAAAAGCTTTAGAGAATGCAAAAAAGTAATATAAATAATACAAAATTAAGGAGAGTAAAATTCTACTCTCCTTAATCTATGTTAATCTATAAATATATTTCATCTTAATTGGCTGATAAGTAAATATCAACCCTTAACGCTACCTACTGCAACACCTTGAATGATATATCTAGATAAGAAAATGTATACGATGATTACTGGTAAAATAGAGAATGTAATCATAATATATACTTGACCCATATCAAACTTAAGGAAATCTGCACTTCTTAATTTTGCAATTAAAATAGGTAATGTATTCATCTCTTTCTTGTTAATCAAAAGAGCTGGTAAGAAGTAGTTATTCCATGAAGTAACAAATCCGAAGATTGCCTGAACAGCTATAGCTGGCTTCATTATTGGAAGAACTATTCTATTAAATGTACTAAACTCACTAGAGCCATCTATTCTTGCTGCTTCTACTATCTCTAGTGGAAGTGAACCTTCCATATATTGCTTCATAAAGAAGAATACTATTGGAGCTGATATTGCAGGAACAATAAGAGGTATAAAGTTATTCATTAATCCCATTTGGTTCATTAATCTAACAAAACCTAAAGCAGTAACCTGATTAGGAATCATCATAATCATTAATATAAATGTAAATAATGCCTTTTTAAATTTAAAATCATATGCATGTATAGCATATGCAGTAAGTGAAGAAAAATAAGTAGTTAATATCGCACAACCTGCTGCTACAATAAAACTGTTTATAACACCTCTAAATACTGGTAAATTGTTGTTTTTTAAAATTGTACGAACGTTTTTCATTAATGCCTTTCCAGGAAGAAGTGAAAAACCTTTTTGAATATCTGAATGTGCTCTTGTTGAGTTAACCAATAACATAAAGAATGGGAACAAACAGATAATTGTAAGTATGATAAATACTATGTATCTAACTGTCTTTTTTACAGCTTTATACTGAGAATAACTCTTTTCTTTGCCTTTTGCCATTTTAGTTCCCTCCTTCCTATGATTCACTTGGCTTAGTAAGTATACGGAATATTAATAAGCTAAGTATTGTTGTTACTATGAATAATATAACCGAAAGAGCACCAGACATACCATAGTTCTTACTATATAAGTGATTGTTCAAGTACATAATAAGTGACATAGTAGTTCTATTAGGAGCACCCTTACCATTTGTTAATATCTGTGGAACATCATACATCTGGATACCACCGATTAATGATGTTACTAAAACATATATAAATATAGGTTTTAATAATGGCATAGTAATCTTAGCGAATACCTGACCTGATTGTGCTCCATCAACTGCTGCTGCTTCATATAATGATGTATCTATACCCATTATACCAGCCATTAACATAATTGTTGTATTACCAAACCACATTAAGAAGTTCATCGTACCAACCAATAAAATTGTACTCTTCGTATGAGATAAGAATCTATAAGGATCTGTAGCTGGAATTAAACCTGTTTGAATTAAGATACTATTAATAGGTCCAT
>CAZOUU010000036.1:2845-7875 GCA_964583045.1 uncultured Lachnospiraceae bacterium
ACATAAGGAAGTTCATCATACCAACAAGCATAACTGTTGTACCTGTTGCAGATAAGAACCTAATTGGCTCACTAGCACCAAAAACATTTACTAACACATCATTAACTGGGCCATTATCTGAGAACAATGTAAAGAATAACATTGAGAAAGCAGCCGCCATAATTAAGTTAGGCATATATATAACTGTTTTAAAGAAACCTTCGCCCTTAATCTTCAAACTAGTTTCTGCAAACCAAACACCAAGTAATAAAGAAATAAGAATCTGTGGAAGGAAACCTACTATCCACATAAGCATTGTATTTCCTGTATATTTCAACAAATCTCCCGAAGAGAATAATGTTGCATAATTTTCAAAGCCAACAAAATTAGGTCCAATCTGACTTAGTCCTGACATGAAATTTTCAAAGAAACTATTATAAATTGTAGATATAAGTGGAATCAATTGAAATATTGCATAAACAAGGAAAAAAGGAATTAGAAAGATGTATCCCCATTTTGTATAGCTAACAACCTTTGATTTTTTAGTCGTAGTCACACTAATCACCTCTCGTAACCTGCTCTTATATGAGCTATTTTTTAAAGGATTGTAAATATCCTATCGTAAATTTTTCCAAAAAAACATGCCTGCCTTATTAAGACAGGCATGTAAAAATCAATATTTAGAATTACTCAGCTTTTTTTAACTCTGGGTATTTCTCCATTACTGTCTTATAGAAGTTATCTAAAGCAGTATCTTTGTCTACCTTACCTTCAAAGTAATCTTTGAAAGCGCCTTGGAAAGACTCATTACAACCTTGGTCATATGCACCAGCGTTGCTCATGTCGATCTTTGGAGCAGCTTCTGCGAATAATGCAATGTGGTTCTGTCCGCCTAAGAAATCTGACTTGAAGTCACTGTTTGCTAATTCTTCCATTGCTGCTTGGTTATTAGTGTAATCCTGAGTTCCCTCAGTAATGCTCTTCATAATGCCAGCATCGCAAGTTAACTTACGCATAACATCACAAACAAGGTTTGGATTATCTGTTCCAGTTGCTGCACATACCCAAGTACCACCCCAATAGTAAGCGGCTGGACCTTCACATACTGCATAGTCACCGAAGCAACCATTACCAACTTCTTCTTTACCGCCATCATCTGTTGATGTGTCAAGCGAGTTGCCTAATAATGTAAAGTTGATACCCCAAGTTGAGTAGAAGAAACCAAATACTTTACCTGAAGAACCTTGATCTTTAGCCCAAGTAGCATCCCATAGAGATGACTTGTTGTTATAACCATTGTCTGTATATTCCTTAGTTTGATCAACCCATTTCATAATTGAATCATCAATTACGATTTCGTTGTTCTCGTTTACCCAAGGAGCTGAAACGTTGTTAGAGAATACACGATATGCATCATCATAACCAGATAACATAAAGTAACCTTTCTCTTTAGCTTGAGCAGCTACTGCATCAAACTTATCCCAGTCAGCTAAAGCTGCTTGAACTTCTGTTGGATCATCAGTGCCTAATACTTCTTTAGCGATTGAACGTCTGTAAGCGAATAGACCTGGTGTTGCTTGCCAAGTAGTACCTTTAATAGCACCTGTAGAATCAGTTACGATATCTTTAGTGTACTGATACTGATCAGCCATATCATCTGCTGTTAAGCCGATAGTTGTTACATCAAGTGAAGCATCTGCATTAACATATTTTAATGCGTAATCTGCCTCGATTAAGAAAATATCAATCTTATCTTCTTCTGAAGCATCTGCCTGAGCAAGAAGTGCTGTATCTAATGCATCTTGGTATGCATTATTCTCATTAGGAGTTACTACCCAGTTAACTGTAATGTCGCCGATTGAACCAGTTCCATCATCGTTTGCTTTGTAGTCAGGATAATAATCTGCAACACGTGATTGGAATTCATCATTCCAACACCAAATGTTTAATACTGAACCTGTGTCCTCTGGTACTTCTACTTTTGCTTCCTCTGTTGTTGCGTCACCATCATCATCTGCTGGTGTTGCTGTTGTTGCATTACCACCGTCGTTGCCACAAGCTACTAGTGATAATCCCATTGCTAGCGCTAAAGATAACGCTAAAACTTTTTTGAATTTTTTCACGAAAAAACCCTTAGGTTATCTCACGTCAAATTCTATTCCGTAACTCCTGCAAGCAGGTTATACATCATATTCTTATCGGTAATTACCCTGTAGCTACTTGAACCTATATGTTTCTAACTTTTAGTTAGAATAAACAACCAATTAATGGTTGATGGTTCCTTTAATATGTAATGTGTATAGTCGCTAATACAAATTAAGCAAGCTTTTCCTATCACAAAACTAATTATAGGACATATTAGACAATTTGGCAAGTGTTTTTTTGATTTTCTTTATGTTTATTGTATATTTAATACAATTGTAACATATGCCAATTTGTTCAACTTTTTTGTAATATTTATACAAACTATTTAACTTTTCCTTAAAAACTTGCTATTTCACCACTATATTACACAAATACATTTTTCATATGATAATTATTGCTAATCCTCGTCATCACTAGACACATTCATAACCTGTCTCTTTCTAGCTAGTTCATCATTTTCTAAATACTCATCATATGTCGTTTGCTTATCAATCAGTCCTGTATTAGTAATCTCCATTATTCTATTAGCTGTTGTCTGTATAAATTGGTGATCCTGTGAGGAAAATAGTATTACTCCCTTAAACTTAATAAGGCCATTATTAAGAGCCGTTATGGATTCCATATCTAAATGGTTAGTAGGCTCATCTAATATAAGTACATTTGAAGCCATAATCATAAGCTTAGATAACAAGCATCTTACCTTTTCGCCACCAGATAGTACTTTAACCTTCTTAATTCCCTCTTCTCCAGCAAATAACATTCTGCCAAGAAATCCTCTCACGTAGGTAGGATCCTTTTCCTCCGAATACTGGGTCAGCCAATCTGTTATAGTAAGTTCATTATCAAACTCTTTTGTATTATCCTTAGGAAAATATCCTTGTGAAGTAGTAACTCCCCATTTAATACTTCCTTCATCAGCCTCTTCTTCCCCGGCTAATATCTTAAACAGCATAGTAGTAGCCAATGTATTAGGACCTACAAAAGCCACCTTATCCTCTTTATTAATAGTAAAGGAAATATTATCTAACACCTTAACTCCTTCAACTGTTTTAGTAATATTTTCTACCATAAGAACCTCATTTCCTATTTCTCTAAGAGGTCTAAAATCTATATATGGATATTTTCTACTAGATGGTTTTATATCATCTAATTCTATCTTCTCTAAAGCTTTTTTTCTAGATGTGGCTTGCTTTGATTTAGAAGCATTAGCTGAGAAACGTTGGATAAAATCTTGTAATTCCTTTATCTTTTCTTCTTTCTTCTTATTTGCTTCCTTCATCTGCTTAACCATTAACTGACTTGACTCATACCAAAAATCATAATTACCTGCATATAATTGAATCTTTGCATAATCAATATCAGCTATATGAGTACATACTTTATTTAGGAAATATCTATCATGAGATACTACTATAACTGTATTTTCAAAATTAATCAGAAATTCTTCTAGCCAAGCTATAGCGTCTAAATCCAAATGGTTAGTAGGCTCGTCTAGCAATAAGACATCAGGATTTCCAAATAATGCTTGTGCCAATAACACCTTAACCTTTTCAGAACCATTTAATTCACTCATTAGCTTGTAATGCAATTCAGTGCCAATGCCTAATCCATTAAGTAATGTGGCTGCATCAGACTCTGCTTCCCATCCATTCATATCTGCGAACTCGCCCTCTAGCTCTGATGCTCTTATACCATCCTCATCAGAAAAATCTTCTTTTGCATATATGGCATCCTTTTCCTTCATCACCTCATATAATCTTTTATTGCCCATCATAACTGTATCTAAAACTGTATATTCATCGTATTTGTAATGATCTTGTTGAAGTACAGACAATCTCTCACCATCATTCATAACCACATCGCCATTTGTAGCTTCTAGTTCTCCTGATAAAATCTTAAGAAATGTTGATTTTCCTGCACCATTAGCGCCTATAAGTCCATAGCAGTTACCTTCAGTAAACTTTATATTTACTTCTTCAAATAAAGCTCTCTTTCCCAATCTTAACGTTACATTGTTTGCACTAATCATTTCGTAAACCTCTCTATATATATGTATGCACTATATGGCACCAAATATGAGTATACCAACTCATTATTAAGGTGTCAACTAATCAATACAAACCGTTACTTTCTATGTTTTACAAAGGAAGGACTTTTAGCAGCCCTTCCTTTATATTACCTTTACTATTACTTGATTTCATTCACAATCTTGTCATACAAATCCAAATCACAATACTCTGACTTAGTAAAATGTCTGCAATTTCTACAACTCGGCGTAGTACATTCACAGCTGTTAGACATATTTTCATTTTCATTCTTCATGTATGCACTACATCTTTTTGCTACTTCTTTATATACATTTTCTGATGCTCTCGCCATATTTGTTCTCCTTTGATGCATTTTTAGTTACAACACTATTATGTCCATTTTTTTGATTTATATTTATTTTATTGATTTCATATACATTTTAACTTCTATACTTTATGTATATCTATCTTCGCTTGACATAGTTACTATTATTAAGTAAAATCTCCTTATAAATATATTAGGAGATGATAAATTGGACCCCAGTTCCATAATTAAGTTAATTATTTTATTATTGTTATTATTGCTTTCTGCATTTTTTTCTTCGGCAGAAACTGCATTGACTACCGTTAGTAGGCATAAATTGAAATTTATAGCAAATGAAGGCAGTAAAAAAGCGAATCGGCTGCTTAAGCTAGTAGATAATCCTTCAAAGATGCTTAGCGCCATACTCATAGGCAATAATATTGTTAATATATCCGCTTCTGCCTTAACTACTATATTAGTTACTGAAGCCTTCGGCAATAGATACATCGGCGTAGCAACTGGTATTCTTACTATATTAGTATTGATTTTTGGTGAAATAGCCCCAAAAACCTTTG
>CAZOUU010000036.1:7885-10310 GCA_964583045.1 uncultured Lachnospiraceae bacterium
ACTGTATATACCGATAAGCTAGCACTCTTATATGGTGATATTATATCTGTATTAACCTTCATATTAACTCCAGTTATATGGATACTAGATAAATTGACCGCCGTTATATTCTTTATACTTAGAATTAATCCATCTGTGAACAAGGTTATTACCGAAGGTGAATTAAAGACCATCGTTAATGCCAGTCATGAAGACGGCGTTATAGAGAACGAAGAAAAGAATATGATTACAAATGTAGTAGATTTCGGCAATTCTCATGTAAAGGATATAATGATTCCTCGCGTAGATGTATGCCTATTATCTATAGATGCTGCATTTCAAGATATAGTAGATGCTTACAGTGAGGAACAATTTACCAGAATTCCAGTATACGAAGACACTAAAGATAATATAGTAGGTATTATAAATATAAAGGATTTGTTCTATTATATTGCTACTAATGATCCCAGCAATCTATCCATTAAGGATATAATGAGAGAGCCTTACTATACCTATGAATATCAGAAGACTAATGATTTGCTTAATGATATGAAGACAAATTCCATATCTATGGCTATTGTATTAGACGAATATGGTGTAGCTGCTGGCGTTATCACCATAGAGGATTTATTAGAAGAGATAGTAGGCGAAATAAATGATGAATACGATATAGATAGTAGTTCCATTACAGAGCTAGCTAAAAACATCTACCAAGTAGATGCTTCCACTAATATAGATGATATCAATGATGTGTTAGATACTTCTATAAGCTCAGATGATTACGATTCTATAGGCGGCCATATAATTGAAATTTTAGACCATCTTCCAGAAGTAGGCGAGATAGCTATAGATGGTAATATTACTTACAAGGTTTTATCCCTAGATAAGAATCGTATAGATCAAGTTAAAATTGTTATTTCACCACCAGAGGATAGCTCTAGCAATCCCATCTATGAATAGAATCTAAAAATAGGACCTTTATTTACTAATTCAGTAAGTAGAAGTCCTATTATACTGCTTACATTTCTTATTTGAAATGTATCTATATATATTTCTTAAGCTTTACCTTTTCCCAATTTTTATCTACAGGTTTAGAGTCATTGTTTTTTGCTGTCTTTAGCCATTTATCCTTTATAGCTTCTAAGGAAGAATTTTGCTCGGCTTCAGCATCAAATTCCTGCATAGTTTTACTATATTCTTCATCCTCTAGACTAATAACTTTAAATACGTTATACCCATATTCGGTCTCAACCACTCCGCCTATATCTCCCTCTTTAAGTGAATATAGCTTTGTCTCATACTCTGAATCCAAAGAAGCCTTAGTACCATACATATCTCCAGAGCAATCTTCTATATGATATTCCTCCGCCAGCTTTTCTATATTCTCCCCTGACTTCAGCTTATCCAAGGCCTCATTTGCCTTAGCCAATTGTGCTTCCTTGACATCGTCAGCTTCTTTAACTACATTTCCTTCCTCGTCCATAGTCAAAAAGCCCTTATCATCTATTTTTACCGTTCTAAACAAAAGATTATAAGTATGTGCATACATAATCATCTCTTTGTCACTATCCAGCTCTACAGTATCAATCAGCTTCTGTCCATAGTACTTTCTAGTTAATATCTTCTCTATAAGAGCCTTATCTATTCCATATTTCTTCATCTTAGCTTTGCCAATTTGCTCTACTTCATCCAATGTCTGCTCTTTTATTGCCTTCTTATCATTCTTGCTAAGCGTTATACCCTCATTTTTACTACAAGCATACATTAAGTAATCTTCTTCCATAGCTGTTATTATCTCTTCTTTATAGTATGCCTCATAGCTTTTAGTAGGACTATAATCCGTCTTTAATTGTTTATTACTATTTATAGCGTAGGCATCTAAAAATGTCATCGCATAATATCCAAATTCAGCTTCTGTTATATCATTCCCATTTATTTCATATATCTTCTTGTTAGAATTGCTCCATACAAACGCTGCCACTATAGCCAGCACTATTATTAGTCCTATACTGCCTAGTGCCACTCTCTGTTTGCTTATCTGTTTATTTCCCTCTATCATATATGCTTTCTCCTATATATTTAGTTGAAAATAGAGCGACTATAAATAGCCGCTCTATGAAATCAACCTTACTAAATATTAGTTGTTGATAAATTTATCTTCTTCATTATTCCAGCTGTAAAGCTTACGAATCTCAGCTCCTACCTTCTCTGAAGGATGCTCAGCGTGTAATTTACGCATAGCTCTGAAGTGAGCCTGTCCACCTGCATCTGACATATCTAATAAGAATTCTTTTGCAAAAGAACCATCCTGGATATCAGAAAGAATCTTCTTCATAGTCTTCTTAGTCTCTTCAGTAATAAGCTTAGGCCCAGTAATATAATCACCATACTCAGCTGTATTAGATATAGAATATCTCATACCTTCAAAGCCTGATTGATATATTAA
>CAZOUU010000037.1:0-8516 GCA_964583045.1 uncultured Lachnospiraceae bacterium
CTAAGCGTGAAGCCCCCCTCAAGATAAGATATCCCATAACGTAAGTTAGTAAGACCCCTTGAAGACTACAAGGTAGATAGGTCATAGGTGGAAGTATGGTAACATATGTAGCTGAATGATACTAATAGGTCGAGGGCTTATCCAAAAAGGTTTTAAAAGAGATGTTGACTCTATGTGTGAAGTTCTGAAGATACACAAGTATATTAAAGCGAGAGATTAATTTATCTCGCTTTTTGAATATAGGGGATTGGTCAAGTGGTATGATAGGGGTCTCCAAAACCTTTGGTGGGGGTTCGATTCCCTCATCCCCTGCTCTATAGAAGCCTTGAAAGCCTTTAAATATAAGGCTTTAGGGCTTTTATTTTTTACTTAAAATACTATAATACTATGCGTTGCATAAAAAACTATGAGTAACACATTATATGTAACACAGAAGAATAGGAGAAAATATGAATTTATTTACGTTGATTTTATTAGCAATTGGATTATCTATGGATGCTTTTGCGGTGTCTATCTGCAAGGGCTTAGCTATGGAAAAAATAACATTAAAAAAGGCTTTTATAGTGGGTATATGGTTTGGAGGATTTCAAGCGTTAATGCCTATGATAGGCTATATACTAGGAGTGCAGTTTGAAAAATTAATTAATGCTATTGCACCGTGGATTGCATTTGTGCTACTTGTAATAATTGGTATAAATATGATAAGAGAAGCTCTTTCAAAGAAATGTGATTGTGAGGAGAGTACTAATACTCTAGGAATAAAAGAGATGTTTATTATGGCTGTTGCTACTAGTATAGATGCACTAGCTGTAGGCGTAACCTTTGCACTTGTTCCAGTAGGATTATCTAATGCTATATCGGCAGCTTTGAATACAATCGTTGCTTGTGGGATTATTGGCATAACTACATTATTACTATCAATGACAGGTGTAAAGGTAGGAAATATATTTGGAACAAAATATAAAAGTAAAGCAGAACTTACTGGAGGAATAATACTTATATTATTAGGGGTAAAGATATTGCTAGAGAATGCAGGCATATTTAATTTTATGTAACTATATAGCTTTAACTTATAAGTGAAATGTGTGAGCTTTATAAGGGATTTTCTATGCAGAATGAGGAGAAACTATAAATGATAATAGGAGTTTTGATAGGTGTATTAATATTAGAAGTATTGTTAATTATATTGGATTTAACAAAGGTCATTAATCTTATGCATCCAATTGTAATGATGTTATATTTGCCAGTAGCTACTAATATATGGCTTGCTTACAGCTACATATATAATAAATTACCTTGGGATAATAATATTAAGATAGGATTTCTTGTTATTTTAAGTATATTTACCTTCTATCTATGGGTAAGGATAAATGTATTTCCAGTAATGGATGGTAAGAAGGTAGGCTTTAGATTAAAGGCTATGGTTGGCGGTAGAACTATTATGTTCTGCATGATGTATACCTTTGTTTTTGAATTTGTATTTATTATTATATATGGTATAAATGGTGGATTTGCTACAGAAGAGGTATGGTTTGAGATAACAAATTTCGTATATGTTGCAGGTATGATAAATGTAATGTTTATAAACGGCATGCTTAGAATTATATGTACTTCTAGAAGGTTAAGTATAATTAGAAGATTGGTAGTTGTATTAACACTATGGCTCCCATTTATAAATGTAATAGTGTGGTTTTACACCTGTAAGCTTATTCGAGATGAATATGATATGGAATGGGATCGTATTGAACGTAGAAAGCTGCGAGTAGAAAATGAAATATGTAAAACTCAATATCCCATATTGTTAGTACATGGAGTAGGATTTAGAGATCTTAGATATTTTAATTATTGGGGAAGAATACCTAATGAATTGTTAAGGCATGGTGCTAAGCTATATTATGGTAATCAAGAAGCCTTAGGTACTACTGATTATAATTCAGAGGATATAAAGAATAAAATTCTTGGAATCATTAAAGAAACAGGTTGTGAAAAGGTAAATATTATAGCTCACTCTAAGGGAGGCTTAGATGCTAGATATGCCATATCTATGAGAGGTATGGACAAGTATGTAGCTAGTCTTACTACGATGAATACTCCACATAGGGGATGCCGCTTTGTAGATAGAGCCTGCAAATTACCTGATGGATTATATAGATTTATCGCGAAGATATTTGATACGATTTTTAGAAGAGCCGGAGATAAGAATCCTGATTTTTATACAGCTACGAGACAATTTTCTACAGCGTTTAGTGAAGAGTTTAATAAGTCAGTGAAGAATTCTAATAGAGTATATTATCAAAGCTATACTTCTGTTATGAAAAATATGTTCAGCGATTCTATACTATGGATGCCTTATTTATTAATAAAAAGTATAGATGGTGCAAATGATGGACTGGTTGCTATAGAGTCTGCAAAATGGGGTACATATAGAGGACTTATCACAAGTAAAACATATCATGGTATATCGCATGGGGATATGATAGATTTAAGAAGATCAGATGAAAAAGGTTATGATATTATAGAGCAATATGTTAATATCGTTGCGGATTTAAAAAATAAGGGATATTAGTTATATATATAGAAAGGGTGCACTTTGGTGACACCTTTTTTCTATGTTGAAAATTGCAGAAAAGCTAATGAAAATTACCTTAAAAAGCTATGTATTTTGTTGAAAAAAAGGGTGTTTAAGGTAAAAATATTATATAATAATTTGATGCTATATAAGAAGAAAAGAGTACTTGTATAGTACAGTTAGGAGATATTATGTTGAATGAAGAGACTACAAAAAAACTAAAGGATTATGGTGTAGCTTTAGAAGAGGCTCTGGATATGATGTACTAAAGTGTATCAAGGAGGAGAAGCTTATGGGTGTTATACCAGTTGTTTTAATTACAGGAGATAATTCTACAGCGGCAGCAAAACAGGGCTATGATTTAGGCGCAGAGGATGTAATAACTAAACCCTTTGATGCAAATATCGTTAAGAAACGTGTTAAGAATATAATCGAATTATATAAGCATAAGAATAATTTGGAGCTATTGCTAGCGGAGCAGACCTATAAGCTGCAAAAACAGACAGTGGAGCTTAAGCTTAATAATTATAGAACTATAGATGCACTTAGTACTATAGTAGAATTTAGAAATCTCGAATCGGGATATCACATTCAGCGAATAAAGGCTTTTACTAAGGTATTATTAAGATATTTAGCCAGTAACTACAAAGAGTATGATATAGATGAAGATGCTATAGAGCTTATATCTCAAGCAGCAGCTATGCATGATGTAGGTAAGATAGCTATTCCAGATAATATACTGTTAAAGCCAGGCAGACTTACCAGTGGTGAGTTTAATATAATGAAAACTCATACAGTTAAGGGTTGCGAGATACTTAATGGCGAATGCGGTGCTTTTAATCCTAAGATTATAGAGTGCTTTATGTTAGCTAAGGAGGATTTTGAGAGGCTGGCAGATAGCCATAAAGGCGACAATAACACTGAAACTACATCAAGTAATAATAGCGAAGCTGCAAATAGCGAAGAAGCTATAGCAGCAAGTATATAATTTTTTGTAAAAAAGTATTTCAACCTTTTGAAAGAGATGATATGATAGTATATGATTACTAATTAATTATTAGGAGAGTATAACTATGAAGATTCTTATTAAAGGTGGTAGAGTATTAGATCCAAGAACAAGTACAGATGATATATTAGATGTGCTTGTAGATGATGACAAGATTATTAAAGTGGGTAAAGCTATAGAAGCTCAGGAGCAGACTAAGATTATTGATGCAACTGGGCTTCTTGTTATGCCGGGATATATTGATTTGCATGTGCATTTTAGGGATCCAGGACTTACTTACAAGGAGGATATATTAACAGGTGGAAGAGCGGCTGCAAAGGGGGGTGTAACCTCAGTATGCGCTATGCCTAACACCAAGCCAGCGGTGGATAGTGTAGATACTATTTCTTATATATATAATAAGGCTAAAGAAACCCCTACTAATGTGTTGCAATTATCGGCTATTACTAAGGGTATGGGAGGAAAAGAATTAGTAGATATGGAAGCTATGAAAAAAGCTGGAGCAATAGCTTTTAGTGAAGATGGCAAGAGTGTTATGGACATTAATTTATATTTTGAGGCTATGAAAAAGGCTGCTGCTATGGACGCACTGGTTATGGCACATTGTGAAGACAAGGACTTGGTGGGTAAGGGAGTTCTTAACAAGGGAGTAGCTTCTGATAAGTATAATGTAGAAGGTATATATGATGCTGTAGAAGATATAATTACTGCAAGAGATATATTTTTGGCTAGAGAGGCAGGTGCCAGATTGCATCTATGCCATTGCTCTACCAAGGGCGTAGTGGAACTTTTAAGGATGGCAAAGAAGCTAGGTGTACAAGTAAGTGGTGAAGCTTGTCCTCATCATTTTATATTAAGTGATAATGATATAGATAGAGAAGATAGTAATTATAAGATGAATCCTCCACTTAGGAGTGAAGAGGATGTGCAGGCTATCATAGAGGCTCTTAGAGATGGTACTATAGAAGCTATATCTACTGATCATGCTCCACATAGTGAAGAAGAAAAGAGTAAGAGCTTTAGCGAGGCGCCTTTTGGTATTGTAGGGCTGGAGACTAGTGCCGCCCTTACTTATACAGCCTTAGTAGCTACTGGTATATTAACTCCACTTCAGATGGCGGAGAAGATGAGCTATAATCCTGCTAAGATACTAGGACTGGAGGATAGAAAGGGAAGTATAGCAAAGGGATATGAGGCAGATATAACCTTGTATAATCCCAAGGTATATGATGAGATAGATGTAGATAAATTTGTATCAAAGGGTAAAAACACTCCATTTGGAGAAAAAACAGTAGTAGGAAGAGTAGAATATACTATATGTAGTGGACAAATTGTGTATCAAGTTGTATAAATATATTAGGAATAATTTTAGGAGGATATATAATGATTAATAAATTAGTAGAGAAGATACAGGATACAAATGCGCCTATAGTAGTGGGACTAGATCCTATGCTTAACTATGTGCCAGATTATATAAAAGATAAAGCTTTTGAAGAATACGGAGAGACTCTAGAAGGAGCTGCTGAAGCTATATGGCAATTTAACAAAGGCATTATAGATACTACATATGATTTGATTCCAGCAGTAAAACCGCAGATTGCTATGTATGAGCAATTTGGTATACCTGGAGTTATGGCATTTAAGAAGACCTGTGACTATGCTAAATCAAAGGATTTAGTTATAATTGGTGATATAAAAAGAGGAGATATAGGTTCTACATCTACAGCCTATGCAGTAGGACATTTGGGAAGGGTACAAGTAGGATCTAAAAAAATCGCCGGCTTCAATGAGGATTTTGTTACAGTAAATCCTTATCTTGGAACTGATGGTGTTAAACCCTTTGTAGATGTATGCAAAGAAGAAAATAAAGGTATATTTGTATTAGTTAAGACCTCTAATCCATCCTCTGGTGAATTTCAAGATAAGATAGTAGATGGTCGTCCCTTATATGAATTGGTTGGAGAGATGGTAGACAAATGGGGAAGTGAAGCTATGGGCAAGGATTACAGCTATGTAGGAGCTGTGGTTGGAGCTACTTATCCAGAGATGGGTAAGGTTCTTAGAAAGCTTATGCCTAAGACCTATATATTGGTACCAGGCTATGGTGCTCAAGGTGGAAAGGGAAGTGACCTAGTACATTACTTTAATAAGGATGGCTTGGGAGCTATAGTTAATTCATCTAGAGGAATTATTGCAGCGTATAAGCAGGAAGCCTATGGGAAATTTGGTGATAAGAATTATTCAGATGCTTCTAGACAAGCGGTATTAGATATGATAGAAGATATATCCGGTGCTTTAGCACATAGATAAGGAGATAATGTAAGGTATGGATAAGATTAAAGCTCGTGTTATGAAACAAGATATGATAGGTACAGATATATATAGCCTAGAGATTAGAGCAGCATTTATAGCTGAGTGTGCAAAACCTGGACAATTTGTTGCATTATACAGTAAGGATGGTGCAAAGATATTACCTAGACCTATAAGTATATGTGAGACACATAGTGATGAAGGTACTATAAGACTCGTATATAGAATAGCAGGTGAGGGCACTAGAGAATTCTCTGAGTTGAAAATGGGAGATTATATAGAGGTTATGGGACCTTTAGGTAATGGCTTCCGTATGGAGAATAACAGAAAGGCTATATTAATAGGTGGTGGTATAGGTATTCCTCCTATGCTGGAATTAGCTAAGCAGCTAGATTGTGATAAATCAGTAATATTGGGTTATAGAGACGAGATATTTATGGCTGAGGATTTTGAATCCAGAGCAGATGTATATATGGCTTCAGAGGATGGCAAGCATGGTGTACAAGGAAATGTTATCAATGCTATAGAAGAATATGATATTCAAGGTGATATTATATATGCGTGTGGTCCAACACCCATGTTAAGAGCTATAAAGGAATATGCGCAGAAGAAAGGTATTGAAGCCCAGATATCTATGGAAGAGAGAATGGCTTGTGGAATAGGAGCCTGCCTGGCTTGCGTATGTAAATCTAAGGAGATAGATGAACATTCTAATTCTCATACTAAAAGAGTATGTAAGGATGGCCCAGTATTTGATGCAAGGGAGGTAGATTTATAATGAATACTACTATAGATATTGCAGGTATAGAGTTTAAAAATCCAGTTACAGTTGCATCAGGTACCTTTGGATCAGGAGCAGAATATTGTGATTTGGTAGATCTTAATAGACTAGGAGCAGTAACTACTAAGGGAGTTGCAAATGTACCTTGGCCAGGAAACCCAACTCCTAGAATAGCAGAGACCTATGGTGGTATGATGAATGCCATAGGATTACAGAATCCGGGTATAGATTTATTTGCTAGGAGAGATATACCATTTCTTAAGAAATATGACACTAAGATTATAGTAAATGTATGTGGTAAGACAGTAGAAGACTATGTGGATGTAGTAGAAAGATTAGGAGAGCAGCCAGTAGATTTGTTAGAGATAAATGTATCCTGTCCTAATGTAAAGGAAGGTGGAATAGCCTTCGGACAAGACCCTAAAGCACTAGGTGATATAACTAAGGCTATTAAGAGGGTAGCTAAACAGCCAGTTATTATGAAGCTTAGTCCAAATGTAACAGATATAGCTATTATGGCAAAGGCCGCTGAGGAAGCAGGAGCAGATGCTCTATCTCTTATAAATACACTTACAGGTATGAAGATAGATATTAACAGAAGAATATTTGCCATTGCTAATAAAACAGGTGGTGTATCAGGACCGGCTATTAAGCCAATAGCTGTTCGTATGGTATATCAGGTGGCTAATGCTGTAAGTATACCTATTATAGGTATGGGAGGAATTAGAAATGCAGCGGATGCTTTGGAATTTATTATGGCAGGTGCTTCGGCAGTATCTGTAGGTACAGCAAATTTTGCTAATCCCTATGCTACTATAGAGGTTATAGAAGGTATAGAGGATTATATGAAGAATAACCATATAAAAGATATTAAGGATTTAATTGGATGTGTGAGGTAGATTGGATTTTTTGAGGGAATGTGATATAATATGTTTAATTGATTTATTAGCTTAGATGGAGGACGAGGATATGGAACAATATAAACGCGAGTTTATAGAATTTATGATTGATTGTAATGTATTAAAGTTTGGAGATTTTGTAACAAAGAGTGGAAGAAATACACCATTTTTTGTTAATACAGGATTTTATAGAACAGGTGCACAGCTTAAGCGTTTAGGAGAGTATTATTCAGAAGCTATTAACAGTGCCTACGGATTAGATTTTGATATACTATTTGGACCAGCCTATAAGGGTATTCC
Organism: uncultured Lachnospiraceae bacterium; assembly: GCA_964583045.1. Classification (GTDB taxonomy): domain Bacteria; phylum Bacillota; class Clostridia; order Lachnospirales; family Lachnospiraceae; genus JAVBSN01. Next base: position 7,866 of record CAZOUU010000037.1, read on the forward strand.
ATTATCTGTAGCTACTACTATGGCTATAGCTGAGAATTATGATGAGGATATCAAATATTGTTCCAACAGAAAAGAAGTTAAGGACCATGGAGATACAGGCATATTACTTGGTAGTCCGATGGAAGATGGAGATAAGGTAGTTATTATAGAAGATGTAACTACGGCGGGCACTTCCATAGAGGAGACTATGCCTATCATAAAAGCGCAAGGTGATGTGGACGTTATTGGTATGGTAGTATCTGTAGATCGTATGGAACGTGGACAAGGCAAGAAGAGTGCTTTAGTAGAGATAGAAGAGAAATATAAGATTAAAACTACTGCTATAGTTACTATGGCTGAAGTCGTTGAACATCTATATAACAGGCCATATAAGGGTAAGATAATTATTGATGACACAATTAAGAAGGCTATTGATGCATACTACGATAAGTATGGCGTTGCCTAATAATAAGGAGGTAGATATCGTGGGAGAAAACACTTATAACTCAATGAAACATGCAGGAATATGGAATCTAATTTTAGGAATAGTAGCGGCAGCCGTTGGTGTAGCTGTAGGAGTATTACTTATAATTAGTGGAGCTAAGCTTTTAAAGGATAAGTCAGAGATAATTTTCTGATTATGAAAATAGGTATTAGGATATATTAGGCTTA
>CAZOUU010000037.1:8616-10263 GCA_964583045.1 uncultured Lachnospiraceae bacterium
GATATATTACAGAATTACAAAAGCTAGAAGCACTAGGTAAACGTCTTAACTATGATCTAGTAGACATAAATACATATAAGGTAGATAGTGAAGCTGTTAAGAAGATTCCTAAACAGACAGCTACTAAGTATCATGCTATTGCTATAGGTAAAGAAGAAGAGGGACTTGTTTTAGCTATAAATGATCCTTTGGACTTTTATGGTATTTAAGAGATAAGGCAGACTACGGCTATGCATATTACTATAATGCTGGCACCTCTAAATGATATAGATACAGCTATAGATTTCTATTATTCTGAAATAGATGCAAAAATGGCAGCATCTGATGCCAATGAGATGGCAGAAGCTGATGAGGTAAATTTCTTCCAAGAAGAATTTGCGGATGATGAGGATTCTCAGGTACCAGTAGTTAGATTGCTTAATAGCTTGCTTATAAAGGGTTACAATACTAATGTATCAGATATTCATATAGAGCCTTTTGAAAAAGAGACCGTTATAAGAATGAGAACGGATGGTATGTTAATGCCTTATGTTACAGTGACTCCAGCACTTCATCAGGGATTGGTTGCCAGAACTAAGATATTAGCTCATATGGATATAGCTGAAAAGAGACTTCCTCAGGATGGTCACTTTAAGATTACTCTAGATAGTGTAGAGTTAAATATTCGTGTATCTGTTATTTCTACAGTATATGGTGAAAAGGTAGTTATGCGTTACTTGAATTCTAATACACCTATAGATCTTGCAGGAACATTTGGTATGACACAGGATAATTACGAAAAGTTTTCAGAGATTATGAAAAATCCTAATGGTATTATATATATTACTGGACCAACTGGTAGTGGTAAAACTACAACTATGTATATGGCATTAGAGTATTTTAGCAAGAAGCCAGTAAATATATCTACCATAGAAGATCCAGTAGAGCGTAATCTAAGTGCTATTAATCAGATGCAGGTTAATAATACCGCAGGACTTACCTTTGAGACAGGTCTTAGAGCGTTATTGAGACAAGATCCAGATATCATAATGATAGGTGAGACTCGTGATAATGAGACAGCTATGATATCAGCTAGAGCGGCTATAACAGGTCATTTGGTTTTATCTACCTTGCATACTAATGATGCCATATCGACTATAGTTAGAATAAGAGATATGGGAGTAGAGAATTATTTGATTGCCGGTTCCTTGGTAGGAGTTTTGGCACAACGTCTTGCAAGAAAGATATGTCCTAACTGTATGGAGACCTATACTCCATCGGCAGAAGATATAAAGGTACTTGGCAGACCAGTATCTGTACTAAAAAGAGGTAGAGGCTGTCATATGTGCAGTAATACTGGCTATAAGGGCAGAATAGCCATACATGAGATTGTAGATATAGATCCAGTAGTTAGAAAGATGATAACTGATGGTAAGCCAATAGAGAATGTATATCAATATATGAAGGATGTAAGGCAGATGGTTACCTTAACAGATTCTATGAGAGAATTGGTATTATCAGGGGTTACCACCATAGAAGAAATGGTTAGAATAACATTTAATATATAATATAGCAGAATTAGGAGACATAACAGTGAGTAAAGTAAGAACAAGATTTGCACCAAGCCCAACAGGTAAAATGCACGTAGGTAATCTAAGAACAGCCCTA
>CAZOUU010000038.1:0-574 GCA_964583045.1 uncultured Lachnospiraceae bacterium
TACCCAAGGTACTCTGAATTTGAACTGTCTCTCTGGCTCTGTAATTCTCTCTAATAAAGCTTCTTTTTTATACTTTGCTTCATTTGCCTCTATAACTGGGCGTAATGAGTTAAGCACCTCGTCAGCTGCCTGTAAAAATTCTGGCTCGCTAGCATTCTTTTTCTTTACTAATTCCAATACTTCATCAACGTATGACATTCTTATGTCCTCCTTATAAAATTAAACTAAAATATAATTATTGGACCGGTCTAAAGCTCCTATCGCATTAGACCTATAAATACAACCTTATAATCTATACTATATAGGCTATATTATTTAGAAAAAAATGTGTTTCACTAAAACATATTAATTTCTAAGCCCTGTCTGCTTAATATTATATAATAATAGCAGTTCAAACACAATATTTTTTTGCGTTACATCATCTTAACTTTAAATAATTAATCGTTTTGCGTATTTTGCTTAATTATTTTCACGCATAGCCATATAATCCCCTAACTGACACCTCTCCCGAGATAATTTTATTAACTTCACCCTTATCATTCTTTGGAACAGAATCAACATTCAGCGTTGTTAC
>CAZOUU010000038.1:584-10249 GCA_964583045.1 uncultured Lachnospiraceae bacterium
TCATTTTCCAGTATAATTACCTCTTTATCCTTACTAATTAATAGTCTATTATACTCTTCACTTAATTTATTTAAGTTGCCCTCCGCCAAAAATTGCGCATAGTATGTCTCAAACTGTTTTAGAACTTCAACTATAGTCTCACTTCTTTTTATCTTATGTCCTAACTCTAGGCTAAGAGATGTAGCCGTTTCAGATAGCTCTTCAGGAAAGCTATCCATATTAGCATTAATTCCTATACCCACCACAGCATAATTCACATAATCCACTTCCGAGCTTAATTCTGTTAATATACCACATACCTTTTTGCCATTTACTACTATATCATTAGGCCATTTTATCCTGCAATCCAAATCTGTAGTTTTCTCTATGCCCCTTGCCACAGCCACAGCTGCAACTATAGTAATCATAGATACTTTGGCTGGTTCTATAGTAGGTCTTAGCAAGAAGCTCATCCATATACCCACACTTTTGTCTGACAACCAGTCTCTGCCTCGTCTGCCCTTACCTGCATTCTGCCTTTCTGCAACAGCTAGATATCCTTCTGGTTTTCCTTCTTCTCCAAAGCTCTTTATCCTGTTATTGGTGGAATCTGTTTCATCATAGTAGGCTATAGATTTACCAAGCCATTTGGTAGTTAGTTCGCTGCCTATGCTTATCTCATCTATGCTATCAGGTGTCTCTAATAATCTATAGCCCTTGTTATTAACAGCAGCTATAATATATCCTTCTTCCTTTAGTGCCTTAATATTCTTCCAGACTGCAGTTCTAGATACCCCTAATTCATCACATAGCTGCTGCCCAGATATGTAATTCTTCTCTTTTTTAAGCTTCTCTAATATCTTATTCTTCATCTACATTCACCCTTGCATCTAAATAGTCATATATTTTTTTGCCATACTCCGCATTATTCATAAATCCCAGCACATGTTGTATCTTTTTAGTCTTAATCTGCACTATTACATAATCTATATCTGGATTAGGAACAACATATCCTATATCATCTATATCACTATAATCTAATATCTTTTCTCCTCCTTTAGTTTCCATCACTACACTATTATCCCCAAACCTATATTTTATGTCATAAGAAGTTATTCTAAATGTAGATTTTATAAGATACATACCATATAGTACGCATACCACTACTAAAAGTAATGTAATAGTAGCATAAGCTCTGTTACCGCTGGATACATTGGCTTTAAACGCAACAATACTTACAAGTCCCACAATAATAAAGATAAGTCCTACAAATCTAAAGGCATATCTATTATATTTATTCTTTCTAACTGTATAATTCATACTCTTCTTACCTACTTTCTTTATTTTATAGAAGCTGATGTGGATCATATTCTAACCCCTATAATTCACATAGATATATTAACACACCCCTATGTATTTTTCTATAACAACTAGTTTCGTGATAGCTATATATGAACCTTATCCCATATCAAATAATAAAAAGCTATGGCATAGCTAACCTTTAGGTCTAGCAATACCATAGCTTCTATAAGCACTATATATTATTTAGCTTCTCTGTATATAATCTCATCTCTTCCTGGACCATTAGATATCATAGTGATAGGGAAGCCTAGCTTCTCTTCTATGAACTCTATATATTTTCTACAATTCTCTGGAAGCTTATCATATTCTTTAATACCACGAATATCGCAGTTCCAGCCCGGAAGAACTTCTATAACCGGCTTAGCCTTCTCTAGCTTATTAGTAGTTGGGAAATCAGTTGTTACTGTACCCTCTATATCATATCCTACACATACCGGGATCTCTTTTAGATAACCAAGTACATCCAATACAGTAAATGCTACATCTGTAGTACCCTGTATTCTACAACCATATTTGGAAGCTACACAATCAAACCATCCCATACGTCTTGGACGACCTGTTGTAGCACCATATTCGCCACCGTCTCCGCCACGTCTTCTAAGCTCATCTGCCTCATCACCAAATATCTCACTAACAAATGCTCCAGCACCTACAGCACTAGAATATGCTTTACATACTGTTATAATCTGTTTAATCTCATATGGAGGTATACCTGCTCCTATAGCACCATATGCTGCTAATGTAGAGGAAGAAGTAACCATAGGATATATACCGTGATCTGGATCCTTAAGAGAACCTAACTGACCTTCTAATAATATATTCTTTCCTGCTTTTATAGCTTCATATAAATAGGCAGATACATCACATACATATGGAGCAACCATATCTTTGTATTCCATTAATGTATTATATACATCCTCTACCTTTAACGCAGGTTGATGATACAAATTCTCTAACAATACATTCTTTTGTACTATAACTCTCTCTATCTTATCTTTTAACTCTTCCTCTGTATCAAATAATTCTGATACCTGAAAACCAATCTTTGCATATTTATCTGAATAAAAAGGAGCAATACCTGACTTAGTTGAACCAAAGGATTTACCTGCAAGTCTAGCTTCCTCACATGTATCAAATAATACGTGATATGGCATAACCATCTGTGCTCTATCTGATACTAATATCTTAGGCATTGGAACACCCTTGCTTACTACTTCGTTAATCTCCGAAAATAACTTTGGTATATCAAGTGCAACACCATTACCTATAATGCTTGTTGTATGATCATAGAATACACCGGATGGCAATGTATGTAACGCAAACTTACCATAATTATTAACTATAGTGTGTCCTGCATTAGCTCCACCTTGGAATCTAATAATTATGTCAGAAGTCTCTCCTAACATATCTGTAATCTTGCCCTTACCTTCATCGCCCCAATTTGCACCTACTACTGCTCTAACCATGTTATATCCTCCTATAATCTGTGGGCTGCTTATTTTCATTGCGTCCTATAGCAACAAATCAAAACTCACAATAGGTACTATACTATAAAAGTATGCTATAAGTAAAATCAATGTTCATTATACCATATATAAGTACAGCTTATGTATGGTTATAGTCACAATTATTGTACATATAGCAATCTTATTGTCTATTTTCGTTTATAAAATTCTCTATTAATCTCCACTCCTTTTCTGTAGGTATAGCCTCTAATACTATCTTGCCCGCTTCTTTAGTATACAAGGCTGCATGTAGTGCAGCTTCCTTACCTGTAATTTCTTTTATATTAGCCGTCTCTGTATATAATAAATACCTCTTACTTGTGTCTGTATCCTCTAATATATCCACTGGCACATATTCTATGCTTTGTCCATCCTCATTTTCTAAAGTAAATACATTTGTAATCTCCATAATATTATCCTCCATAAATTTTATTATTATACATTAATCCAAAGCCTGTAAACACAATTCTATTCTCTAAGCATCTCTAAAAGCTTAGTCCCTGCCACACTCATCTGTGCCCTATTATCACTTATTACACACATTTGTCTGCTAGGTATTTGTTTTAGCTTTAGCTCAAATATGTCTCCAGACTCTATATAAGGCAATGCAAAGTCCTTCATAACTGAACCAATGCCTAGATTTCTCCTAACAAATTGCACTATCATATCGCTAGTAGCCAGTTCAAATTCCGGTTTTAATTTTACCTGCTGCTTTTCCAAAAAATCATCTACATACACTCGGGTACTAGTCATATTTTCCAGACATATGATAGGCATATTATTTAAATCCTTGTAATCTAACTTCTTTTTCTCTAGCTCTTTAAATCTATGTCCAGCTACAAATATGTCCTCTATCTCTCTGGCATTAGTTACATCTAATCTATCTTTCTTATCAAAAGGAGTTGTAACTACGCCAAAATCTATTCTACCTGCATATAAATGTTCTAACGTCTTCGGTGTAGGGGCATTAGTTACACTTACTTTTATATTAGGATATACCTGATGGAATCTCTCCAAGTAGGGCAATAAATAAAACTGCAGCGTCATATCACTGGCACCTATTCTTACCTCACCATACTCCATATTAATAAGCTCGCTAATCTTTCTCTCGCCTTCTAATATGGCTTCGTATCCTCTACTTACATATCTGTATAATACTTCTCCAGTCTGTGTAAATAATACTCCTTTAGGTGTTCTGGTAAATAAAGGAGCTCCTATCTCCTGCTCTAATTGTTTTATACCCTGACTCACTGCTGGTTGTGAAATACATAATTCCTTCGCTGCCAAAGTAATACCTTTGCATCTACCTACATAATAGAATATCTTATAATATTCCAAATTAGTATTCATATAAGCCCTCCTTATATGCACGTCCTGTATCATAAGTATATTCTATATTAAAAATAGCCCCTTGTCCATATATTTAGAACAAGAGGCTTATCTAACTAATTAAACTACGAAATCTCCTATGATTTCTTGTAGAGTCTCACTACTATGCTGCAAATTCTGTAGCTGTGTTAATACATTATCAGAATTAAATGTAGAGGTCGATGTAGACTCTGATACATTTTCTGTATTATCGGCTATATCCTGATTAAGCTGATTAATAAGTTCTAGAACTGATAATATCTCTTCTACAGATGAAGACAATTCCTCCGATGTAGCTCCAAGGTCTGCCGCTATCTCATAATAGTATTGAGAATCGTTCTTATACTGAACTGCTGTATCAACCATACTGGTGTAATCCTTTATAACTGTCTCATTCATAAAATTAAGTAGATTTTCTGAGCTGGTAGTCAAATACGCTACAGCTTCTATAACACCAGTTACTACCTTCTGTATCTTATCTACAGTAGCTGTAGAGCTATCTGCAAGTCCTCTAATCTCATCAGCGACTACGGCAAAGCCTCTGCCTGCTTCTCCTGCTCTAGCAGCCTCTATAGAAGCATTAAGTGCTATAAGATTAGTCTGTTCAGCTATATTAAGTATCTCATTAGTTAATATACGTATATCATCTACCTTCTTAGACTCTTCAATAGCATTCTCTAATTCTTGTTGTGTATCTTCATATAACTTAGTTACAGTATTCTGTGAATTAAGAGATTGCTCCATTAGGCTCTCTGCACGTTCAGTAATCTCTTGTGAAGCCTGAGCTGCATCTGAAGCTTTAACTGCTACTACTTCAACTGCTGCACCCATCTCATTTCCTGAATTACTTACATTACTAGTAAGCTCTGAAGCTTCCGCTGCCTTACTAGATATCTCGCTGACATTATCTGCTATCTGAGATAATTCATTATGTAATTCATCCATATCTGCATTAGCTGCTTCTGATATCTGATATATATTAGCAGCCTCATCCTTAGTACCTAATATGGTATTTCTAATCTGCTCTTTTACCGTCTTGGTAGCAAATTCTATCTCTGCTATCTCATCTTTAAAGCCTGGTGCAACTTTGTTACTTGTACCATCTTCCTCAGAGCCTTCTCTAAAGTCTCCCGATGCAAATTGCTTTAGGCTACCTATAGGTGCAAGAACCTTATTTGTAATAAATGTAATAGCAAACAATAATAATATACATCCTATAACATTTCCTATAGTACAAACAATTACTATCTTAAGAATCTTTGAAGACAATATACTAGTAGAAATTACTATACCTAACTGCCAATCTGTATTCCCTATATTCTTTTGCTTTATAAATTTCTTGCTTTTATCATAATCCTTAATCGCTATAACTTCTTTACTCTCATTAAGCTTGGTTATATCAGCTTTATCATACACATCTGATATAACTACGCTCTTCTCCTTCGTAGGCAAGAATTCTTCATTAGGATGAGTTATATACTCTCCTTTAGAATTAATTATGTAACCATAACCATCTTCTTGTGCCCCTACATTTTTCATAATCTCTACTAATGCGTTAATATCTATATCTGCGGCAGAAACGCCTACTATATCCTCTCCCTTATATATAGGCGTTGCTATAGTAACCACCATACCATTAGTAAGAGGGTCTAAATAAGGATCTGTATATATAGTCTTGCCTAGTTCTACAGCAGCTATATACCACTCTCTGACAGTAGGGTCATAGCCTTCTGGTAATTGAGAGTCTGTAGCAAGTACCATGCTTTTATCATCATAACCGAAATATATCTCTAATATATTGTCATCATCTGCAGTAACCTCTGCCAGCTTATCTCTTAAATATATATGTCTAGCCTTGTTATTATCACTTATATCCGCCTGTGCTCTATAAGCATTCTCTTCCACTACTGTAGCCTTAGCCTCCAACCAGGCTTCCATCTTAGTAGCATAACTATCAGATGTGGCATCAATAGTATTATAAATCTCATCTCTAATAACACTCTTAGAACTTTCACAGCTAATTACCACTATAGTAGTAAGCAAAATGATACTTATAATCATAACATTAGCTATAATCTTACCTTTTATTGTCTTCATACAGTCACCCCTTATCTCGTAGTCTCATATAATACTAAATTATACTCTAGACGACTAATTTTGTCTACTTAAAGCACAACAAAAAAGGACATATCCTAATATGATATGTCCCCTTAGTCTATACATTTATTACTGCTTTAACTCCTAGTATATCTTTGTTCTCCTCTAGAATAGGTCTAACTACCTCAGTTAAGAACTCTATAGTTTGTTCTGGCGCACGTCCGACAAAATTCTTAGGCTCCAAAATAGCCTCTATCTCTTCTTTGCTCATGCCAAAAGCGGAATCATTTGCTATAAGTTCAACCAAATTATTCTCATTACCATATTTCTTAACCTGCTCGCCTGCCTTCATCGAATACTCTCGAATCTTCTCATGAAGCACCTGACGATCACCGCCACGTTTAACAGAATCCATCATTATATTCTCTGTAGCCATAAACGGAATCTCTTTCATAAATCTCTGATATATAACCTTATCATATACTACCAGACCATCTACTACATTTAGGTACAAATCTAATATACCATCTATTGCCAAAAATGCTTCCGGTACCGATATTCTCTTATTAGCAGAATCATCTAAAGTTCTCTCAAACCACTGTGTAGCCGCCGTAATAGCCGGATTAATTGCATCTGCCATTACATAATTAGCTAATGAGGCTATACGCTCACTTCTCATAGGATTTCTCTTATAAGCCATAGCTGACGAGCCTATCTGATTCTTTTCAAACGGCTCTTCTATCTCCTTAAGATGCTGAAGCAATCTTATATCATTAGAGAATTTATGAGCACTCTGGGCTATACCGCTAAGTACATTTAATACTCTCGAGTCTACCTTTCTAGAATATGTCTGGCCTGATACAGGATAACACTCTTTAAAGCCCATCTTCTTAGCTATCATACCATCGATTTTTCTAATAGTCTCATGATCCCCGTTAAACAGCTCTAAGAAGCTTGCCTGAGTTCCTGTAGTTCCTTTTGAACCTAGTAGCTTTTGCTGACTAATCATATAATCTAAATCTGCTAAATCTAACAATAATTCCTGCATCCAAAGAGTTGCTCTCTTACCTACTGTAGTAGGCTGTGCTGGTTGAAAATGTGTAAATGCAAGACAAGGCAGGTCTTTATAATTATCTGCAAATCTAGCTAATTCATCTATTACATTTAATACCTTTATTCTAACTAGCTTAAGTGCCTCTGTCATAACGATAACATCTGTATTATCACCTACATAGCAAGAGGTAGCTCCCAAATGAATAATACCTGCCGCATTTGGACATTGTTGACCATAAGCAAATACATGACTCATAACATCATGTCTAACTAATTTTTCTCTCTCCTTTGCTACATCATAGTTAATCTCTTCAGCATGAGCCTTTAACTCTGATATCTGTTCATCCGTAATACGCGGATTACCCTGTGTATCCTTGAGGCCTAACTCCTTTTCTGTCTCCGCTAATGCTATCCACAATTTTCTCCAAGTCTTAAATTTCATGTCTGGCGAAAATATATACTGCATCTCTTTACTTGCATATCTCTCCGATAATGGACTCTGGTACTTATCATTCATTGTTTTTTCCCTTTCTTGTTGTTGTATCATGTTCTCCTCGAATATCCTCCTTAGGTGGTTCAATAGGATAATCACCACTAAAGCAGGCATCACAATATCCTCTTCCACCTGATAACTCTGATAATCTATTTATATCAAGATATGCCAACGAATCCGCTCCTATAAGCTTGCATATCTCCTCTATACTTTTATTGTGTGCAATAAGCTGATCCTCACTAGGTATATCTGTTCCAAAATAGCATGGATGTAAAAATGGTGGTGATGATATCCTTACATGGACCTCTGTAGCTCCTGCCTCTCTTAACATACCAACTATTCTATCACTTGTAGTTCCTCTAACTATAGAATCATCTATCATAATAACTCTCTTGCCTGCTACTGCCTCTTTTAGTACATTAAGCTTAACTCTAACACTAGACTCACGTTGACTCTGCTTAGGCTTAATAAATGTTCTACCTACATAACCATTTTTAATAAAAGCTGTACCATATGGTATACCTGACTGCAACGCATAACCCATAGCCGCTACATTACCTGATTCTGGAACTCCGGTTACAAGATCTGCCTCTACCGGCGAATCTATAGCCAGATTTCTTCCCGCTATAATTCTAGAAGAATATACACTCTGATTATCTATAATACTGTCTGGCCTAGCAAAATATATGTATTCAAATATACATCTAGCCTTATCCTCTTGACACATAGATGTATCTGACTCTATCCCTTTATCTGGAGATATAGTTACTATCTCTCCTGGTAATACATCTCTTACAAAGGTAGCTCCTATAGTATCTAGCGCACAAGTCTCTGATGCTAATACATAAGCATTATCTCTCTTGCCTATGCAAAGTGGTCTAAATCCAAAGGGATCTCTAGCTCCTATTAGCTTTCTAGGGCTCATAACAACTAACGAATAGGCTCCCTTTATCTTCTTCATAGCTCCTGCTACAGCCTTCTCTACATTAGGTGCATTAAGTCTCTCTCTTGCTATTAAGTAAGCTATAACCTCTGAGTCTATAGTCGTCTGAAATATAGCTCCTGAATATGCTAATTCATTTCTAAGCTCTGGGGTATTAACTATATTACCATTGTGTGCTACACCAAGGGTACCCTTTACATAATTAATAACTAAGGGTTGAGCATTCTCTCTAGTACTAGCTCCTGCTGTAGAATATCTTACATGTCCAACACCTATATTTCCCTTTAGTTTTTCTAAATCCTCTGTAGTAAATACTTCATTTACCAATCCCATACCTTTAGAGGATGTAACCACACCTTTAGGTCCTAGGGTATCTGAAACCGCTATACCACAGCTTTCCTGTCCTCTGTGTTGTAGTGCAAATAAACCATAGTAAATGGATGCCGCTACGTCCTTATTATCAAAATCATATATTCCAAAGACACCACATTCTTCGTGTATAGCTTCCTCATCATAATGACTATCGTACATATCTTTCATAAATAATCTCCGTCCTATACGTTGTAGCTGGTCTTACATGTACAACGGATAATTTTATGTTGTAACCACATCTAGTTTAGACTTTTTGGTCTTAACTGTCAATAATATAATCTCTAAAATTACTTAGCATATTAGCTAAAAATTTGGTATACTTATATAAACTTTATTGTAGTGTATATACTTTCCATTACAAATTATATCTTTAATCTATAGGAGGATGTATTATGGGTACAGAACAAAGACGTTTCAAGAGATTACCTATCAAATTAACCCTTGAGGTTTCCAAGCTATTTAAGCAAGATAATGAGATTATCAAAGATGTGGA
>CAZOUU010000039.1:0-5896 GCA_964583045.1 uncultured Lachnospiraceae bacterium
AACCGCATCTCTAGCGGAATACTATCCCCCACATAGCTTTCCATAAAAAACCGAATCAACCTCTTCATAATGCCTCCTATACAATACTGTACATCCCCATACAATATCATTCTATATATAGCTTTAACGTCCTATTTTCATTTTAAAATCCTTTTATATATTATACAGCTACTAACAGTATCAAGCAAGAATATATCTGACTGATTTTTTTTATTTCCATAGTTGTTTCATTCTGATAGCATTACAATTATTATCATTGTAATACCATGTCTATTATGCTAATATTATATCAATTATGAGTTTTTTGAGGAGGAGCATTTCATATGCAGATTATAATAGTTGGTTGTGGAAAAGTTGGATATACATTAGTAGATCAGCTTAATTGTGAGGAACACAATATCATAGCCATAGACACTGATGAGACAAACCTTAAAAAGGTTACAAATGATTTAGATGTTATGGGCTGTTTAGGTAACGGAGTTAGTTATAAAACGCTATTGGAAGCAGGTCTAGATCATACCGATTTACTTATAGCTGTTACAGGATCAGATGAACAGAATCTTTTATGCTGCGCCATAGCAAAAAAGGCCGGTGATTGTAAAACTATAGCCAGAGTAAGAAATCCTATATATAATAACGAACTGGATTTTCTTAAAAAACAATTTGGATTATCTATGATTATTAATCCCGAACTAGCTTCTGCATCAGAGATAGCCAGAGTTTTTCGTTTTCCTTCAGCCATCAAGGTGGATACATTTGCAAAAGGACGTATAGAATTGTTTCACATAAGAATACCTGCTGGTTCTATACTAATAGATGCACAGATTACCGATATCCGAAACAAATTAAAATGTGACGTGTTAGTTTGTGTTGTATTACGAGATAATCAAACTATTATTCCTAATGGAGATTTTATATTTGCGCAAAATGATATTATATCCATAGTTGCTACTCCTACTAAGGCTAACTCCTTCTTCCAGAAGATAGGAATAGATACTAATCACGTAAAGAACGCTATATTAGTAGGAGGAGGTAAGATATCCTACTACCTTGCAAAGAGACTACTGACATCTGGAATATCTGTGAAGATTATAGAATTAGATAAGGATCGCTGTGAAGAGCTTAGTGAATTACTTCCTGATGCTTCTATAATTAATGGAGATGGTACTGACCAGAATCTACTGTTTGAAGAGGGTATAGAGAAGGCTCTTGGTTTTGCCGCTCTTACAGATGTGGACGAAGAAAATATTGTACTATCTTTATTTGCCAAGAATATTTCTCAGGCTAAAACCATAACTAAGATTAATCGAATTAATTTTATAGATGTGGTAAATCAGCTTAATTTAGACAGTATCTTATACCCAAGACTTATTACAGCTGACTGTATTATTCAATATGTACGTTCTATGTATAAATCTATTGGCAGTAATGTAGAAAATCTATATAAGCTAAATTCATCTGCTGAAGCATTAGAATTTGCTATAAAAGAGGAATCTCCTGTAACTAATATTCCTTTTGAAACACTACGTATCAAAAAGAATATTCTTATATGTTGTATTATGCGTAATGGAAATATTATAATTCCAGGTGGTCAAGATAGCATTCAAGTTGATGATACAGTAATTATAGTACTAAACAATTACAGAATACACGATATTACTGATATATTGGAGGCATAGGACATGAACTATTCTATTGTTATATACATTGTGGGCTGGGTTATGAATTTCCAAGCTGTTTTTTTAGCTCTTCCTTGTATTGTTTCTCTTATATACAAAGAGAGTGAAGGTTGGGCATATTTAATAATCGCTCTGCTCAGTTTAATGCTTGGTATACTATGCACTCTAAAAAGACCTAAAAATAATAAAATGTTTGCTAGAGAGGGCTTTGTAATAGTTGCTCTTAGCTGGCTTCTTATGAGTATTGTTGGTGCCATACCATTTGTTATGACAGGTGATATACCTAACTACATAGATGCCTTATTTGAGACTATATCTGGTTTTACCACTACTGGTGCCAGTGTGCTGGCTAATGTAGAAGCCTTATCCTATACCAGCCTATTTTGGCGAAGCTTTACTCACTGGATTGGCGGCATGGGCGTATTTGTATTTATTATGGCCGTACTTCCACTACTAGGTAATACTAATATGAATCTTATGCGTGCAGAGAGTCCTGGTCCAAACGTAGATAAATTAGTTCCAAGAGTTAAAGATACCGCTGTTATATTATACGCCATTTACATAGCTTTTACTGTAGTAGAGATATTGTTATTATGGTTTAATGGGATGCCATTATTTGATGCATTTACCACTACCTTTGGTACAGTTGGTACTGGTGGTTTCGGAATAAAAAATGACAGTATGGCAAGCTATTCTTCTACCATACAAATGATAGTAACTGTATTTATGATACTAAGTGGTGTAAATTATGGTTTCTTCTTCCTATTACTTAGAAAGAGGCTCAAACAAGCTCTTAGCTTTGAAGAAGTAAGATGGTATTTTATAATTATAGCCGTTGCTATACTAATTATATCCTTCAACATCTATGATTATTTTGGTAATGTAGGCGATACCATTAGGGTTGCCAGCTTCCAGGTAGGTTCTATTATAACTACTACTGGATATGCCACCTATGATTTTAACTTATGGCCACAGCTATCTAAGACTGTACTTATTATGCTTATGTTCGTAGGAGCTTGTGCCAGCAGTACAGGCGGTGGTATAAAGGTGTCTCGAATAGTCATATTGTTTAAGACTATAAAAAAGGAAATGCAGCTTATTATTCATCCTCGTGGTGTTAAAAAGATAGCTATGGACAAACACAGTGTTTCCCACGAGGTAGTGCGTTCTACAAATGTATTTATTATGGTTTATTTTTCCATATTATTCTTATCAGTGTTATTAATAGGTGCTGATGACTTAGATTTCACTACTAATTTTACAGCAGTTGCTGCTACTCTTAATAATATAGGGCCTGGTATGCAATTAGTTGGTCCTACACAAAACTACTCTGTCTTTTCTACATTTCCTAAGCTAGTTTTGATGTTTGATATGCTTGCTGGTCGATTAGAGTTATTCCCTATGCTTATACTATTTTCTCCTTCTACCTGGAGAAAGCCTTGATAGGCTAACGGAAGTTCTAATCCATGTTTTTCGAGTAGCTCCTTGTTCCTTAATATGTCCTTTGTATTACCATCTGCTACTATGCATCCATCAGCGAGCAATATGGTTCTATCACAGGTATCATATACCATATCTAAATCATGCGAGGCTATAATTTTAAGCCTGTCTATAGAATTAAGTATCCTTATAAGATTTCTTCTATTCCTAGGATCCAATGCTATAGATGGTTCATCTAACATAATCACGTCTGGCTCCATAGATAGTATAGTAGCTATGGAGACCAGCTTTTTTTGTCCACCTGACAGCTTATATATATGTCTATCCTTTATGTCCTCTATGCCCACCAGCTTAAGAGCTCTTATTACTCTAGCTTCCACCTCTGCTTTACTGAATCCATAGTTTATAGGAGTAAATGCCACATCCTCATATACTGTAGGCATAAATAACTGACTATCTGAATCTTGAAATACATAACCTATTTTCTGTCTAATAGCTCTTAGATTATTCTTTACCACCTTTATACCATCTAACTCTATACATCCCTTGTAATCCAGCAATAAACCCACTAATATCTTTAACAGAGTAGATTTTCCTACACCATTAGCACCTATTATTCCTATGCTCTCTTTATTGCCAGCCTTTATATTTATATTAGATAGTATATCTATCCCATTTCCATAAGAAAATGTAAGGTCCTCTATTTTTAACTCACTCATATTTATCTCCATTTACACAAATATATGTCCAATTATTTGAAATACAGGTACAACACGAAATAACACAATCAATACTATAGCTACAGTTCCATAGACTATACTGGCAGTTCTATTATTATAGTCATAATGACCTATATATTCTCCATTATAGCCTCTTAGCTGCATACTATCATACACAGCTTCTGCTTTGTCAATGCTTCTTAACAGAAGCTGCCCCACATATGATCCCCATACATTAATATGAATTCCCTTTTGCCCAGGAGAACGAAGCTTATATGCTACATTCATTCGCTCTACTTCTTTTAGAATGACTATTATATATCTATATATTAACATCACTAATGTAACCATACCTTTAGGAACACGTAGTATTCTAAGGGCATAGCATACATCTTCTATAGTGGTAGTCACTATTAATATATACGATGCCAGTACTGTAAATACGCCCTTAAGCATCAATGTAACCATAGATATGATTCCAGTGGTTATAACCACTGAGCCAATAGCCGCTACTGGTACCTTATCTAAGAAGGGATTAGCCATCCCCACTAGAGATACTAGTAGTAATACTGCCCATATCTGCTTAAGTACCCTTTTTATGGATATATCCCCTAAAATCATAACCATCAATATATATATGCTCATACCTGCTATTCCCACTAAATTATATTTGTTAAAGGATATAACTGACACTATATACACTAATGTAACTAACAATTTTGCTAGTGGATGTATATTATTTATCCATTTGTCTTCATTTGCTATGGCATCCACATAATGGATACCATGAATCGCATCACTTATTTTACTCATTATTTCTCTTTCTCTTAAAAAATTTGATTATATAACATATAGCAATGCACAGTGCCACTACAACGATACAGCCTATGACTCCCGAAAACGATGTGCCTGCTACAGAATCCGAGTCCTTAAAGGCATAGTCTGGTAATATAGCTGTAAAGCTCTGCAAACCAGCGGCCATATCATATATTTTGCCTGAAGCTGCCACATCAGTAGCACCTGTAAGTCTCTCTATAGACCATTCCAATCCATCTGGATTAGAAGATGCTGCTAATGATACAAGTCCTCCTATCACTATTGCCATGACTGCTAGTGATGCAATAGTACCCTTATAGGATATCCTTGCCTTCTTTGTTACTAGCTTATTGTCACTACCCCATAGCAATTCTGGTCTAGCCTCATATACAAAACATAATACCGCTGAAGTAATTAATCCTTCTACTAACCCTATAGCTAAATGTATAGGCTGCATAGCTGCTACAAATATACTAAAGGGTAATTCTGTAATACCTGAAGCCAGTGTCTCTAATGCAACTGAAAAAGCTCCTAATTGCAATGTAATTATACAGCCAACTATCGCTGCAAATGTAATTTTCTTCTTGTTCATACCATTTTTCATAACTAAGCGCCATACCACCATTACTCCTATAAAGCAGCCATAAAATGCCATATTCCATACATTACATCCTAGTGCCATAATACCCCCGTCTCCAAACATAAGACATTGTATTAGCAGCACTCCTATCATAGTAAGGAAGCCGGCTTCCGGACCTAATATAGCAGAAAGTAATACGCCGCCACATAGATGTCCTGATGAGCCTGTTCCTGGTATAGTAAAATTAATCATCTGGGTGGCAAAAACAAACGCTCCCATCACTCCCATCACTGCCACCTTTTTAGGCTCCTCCTGAAGCTTTAATTTTTTAATCGAATAACCCATAGCTACTGTAGAACAAGCATACATACTTCCCGCTACTACTGGTGCTACAAGTGCATCTGCCATATGCATATATTAATCCTCCTTATCTATACCTTCATCCATACTTCCTGACCTGAACCCTTCTAAATCTAAAGTAATATATCTATATCCTAGACCCTTTAGATAGGTTATGACTTCAGCCTTACTGTCTAATATAAGGGATAAATCCTTCTCATCCACTTCTATTCGAGCTATATCATTATGAACTCTTACTCTTGCATTATATATACCCAGGGTCTTTATATACGCCTCACCCTGCTCAACCTTACGTAGTTTAT
>CAZOUU010000039.1:5906-10209 GCA_964583045.1 uncultured Lachnospiraceae bacterium
GTAGCCAGACAAGGGGTTGATGGCTTTAATGAAACCTCTAAGCCCCTTTCGGCTGCCAATTTTCTAATATCCTTCTTAGTCATCTCTGCCTCAGCCAAAGGACTATGTATTCCTAACTCTTTAACTGCTTTTATACCTGGTCTATATACATGCAAATCATCTTCGTTAGTACCTTCTATATATGTAGTTATACCTAGACTATTACCTCTAGCTATTATCTTGCTAAATAGACATTTTTTACAGAGATAGCATCTATCCACGGGATTATGTATAATGCCCGCTTCCTCTAATTCATCTACCTTAATAGTCTCATATATAGCTCCTATATCCTCTGCGATTTTTCTAGCTATATTCTCCTCGCCCCTAGGATGAAGCATAGTGTAAAGATTAATGGCATATACTCTTTTTCTATGAGACCTTGCCATCTCTACCGCTAGAGATAATAGAAGGCTGCTATCCACTCCACCTGAAAATGCTATCATCACATCTTCTTTAGTATATTCATCCATAATACCTTTTAGCTTACTACATTTATCTATATATTCCATAGAACACCTCTATTTCTCATATGCACTCTGTATCAATGTGTAGGCCATCGTAAATGGTATATTATTTTTCTTGCATAGCTTAGCTACACTGCTATATTCTGGATATACCCTTTCCTCATCTCCTATATGGCATATCTTAACTGCTGCCCTTCCTATAGTTGTATCTATCTCTTTAATCTCTCTAGGCAATACAGAACGTTCCAGCTTCATTCTTCTTATTCCAATAGTAGTGGTTTCTCTAAATATAATATTCTCTAATCGAGCTATATCCTCTTCTTTACATATCACTACCAGCTCATAGGCAGGACGATTTTTTTTCATAAACACCGGAAGATAATGCACATCTCTTGCACCTTCCTCTAACAATCTATCCATTACATATCCTAGATTTTCACCTGTAACATCATCTATATTAGTCTCTAGCTTATATATATAGTCCTTCTTTTCCTCATCACCAGTTATAAGCATACCCCTAAGCATACTCGGTCTATCATAATTTCTCTTGCCTGCACCTACACCTATCTTCTCTATATGAAATGTATCTGGTAGTCTGTCTGCAGTTTTTAAGGCGGCAACTATAGCTGCTCCTGTAGGTGTAACCAATTCTCCCTTTACACTAGTAATATGTAAGCTTATGTCATTATCTGCAACTACCTGTAGTACTGCTGGCACTGGCACCGGAATAATTCCATGCTGACATCTAACAGAACCTGTACCCTCATATAACTCAGGCACAATTACCCTATCTATATCTAGATTATCTATACACACTGCCACAGATACTATATCTACTATGGAATCAACAGCTCCTACCTCGTGAAAATGCACCTCGTCTATATCTACTCCATGTGCCTTTGACTCTGCTTTTGCAAGTACCCTGAATATATCCTTAGCTATCTGTCTTGCCCTATCGGTCATATCTCCACTATCAATAATAGCCATAATCTCCTCTAGATTTCTATGCTCATGGCTGTGAGGCTGTTCGCTATGAACATGCGTATGCTCCTCGTGGCTATGATGATGCTCCTCGTAGCTATGATGATGCTCCTCGCTATAAAGATATTCCATATCATGATCATGATTCTCATATTTCTTATCTAATACCACATCAAAATCACATGCAGCTATACCTGCCTTGCTAACTCTACTTATATGTATACTATATCCTTCTATATTCATACTGCTAAGCACACTTCGAAGCACCCCTTCATCTGCACCTAGGTCTAGCAATGCAGCTACTGTCATATCTCCACTTATTCCTGAATAACACTCCAGGTATAATGTATTTCCCATAATTCACCTATTCCTTTTCTGCCAATCTATTTATCTGTGTAGCCATATAGCCTGCACCATAACCATTATCTATATTTACTACTGCTATACCATTTGCACAAGAATTTATCATAGTAAGTAGTGCCGATAATCCATACATACTAGCACCATATCCTACAGAAGTAGGTACTGCTATAACTGGTTTATCCACCAATCCTCCTATAACACTAGCTAAAGCCCCCTCCATACCTGCTACTGCTACTACGCAGTTAGCACCTTGGATAGTATCTACTCTAGCTAACAACCTATGGATGCCACTAACTCCCACATCATATATTCGATCTACTGCTGTTCCAAAATACTCCGCTGTCTGAGCCGCCTCTTCCGCTACAGGAATATCTGCTGTTCCTGCTGTACATACAGCTATCCTGCCTACACGAGGCTTATTAGGCTTCTCTATCTTAATTATATGAGAAATAGGATCATAATCTGTCTCTGGATATATATTACGTATTAGCTCATATTGCTCCGATGATGCTCTAGTTCCAAATACTTCTCCATCTGCTTCATATAATTTCCCAAATATATTAAGCAGATGTTCATCTGCTTTACCACTACAAAAGATAACTTCAGCAAATCCAGACCTTAGCTTACGATGCATATCTAATTTGGCATAGCCTAATTCTTCTATGGGCTGTTTCCTAAAATATCCTTCAGCCTCTTCTACTGTTATCTCACCTTGCTCTAATTTATTTAGTATATCTCTTGTTTCCATGCTATTTCTCCTTTGGCTCACACCAAGACAATACTCCTGTAACTTCAGCTTCCTCATATTTACTTATTTTATAATCCAATCTTTCTAAAGTAGCCTTTATATCTTCTAGCTTATCCACTATTTTCTTACGTTCCTCTGCAAGAAGTTCCCTTCTAGCTGTTATAGTAGAATTACCCTGCTTAGTTAAACTGCAATACTCAATTAAGGCTTCTATAGGAACACCCGCGCTACGCATACATTTAGCTAATTCAACCCAGCTGCATGAGGACTCATCATAATTTCTTATACCACTAGAGGTTCTCTTTACCTCTGGTATAATTCCTATACGTACGTAATATCTAAGTGTATCTTGTGTGATATCATATTTTTTACTTACTTCAGCTATAGTCATATTCTTCACCCCTTATTCTGCAAATAATTCTTTCGCCTTATTCATCTTGTCAACTATCTTCACTCCAAAAGGACATCTACTCTCACAGCTTCCACAACCTATACAATCATGAGCATTTGCCGACAACTCATTATGATGTGCCTTTATGGACTCTGGCACTTCTGTTTGCATTACAGCCAAATCATATAGCTTATTAACCATTGCTATATCTATGTTCATAGGGCATGGCGCACAGTGTCCACAATATGTGCATTGTCCATAATATGCATGCTTAGGAGCCGATGCCAATACGCTGGCATAATCCTTCTCCTCTAATGAGGCTGTCTCATAGGACACGGCTTCATTTACCTGCTTATTAGTATCAAATCCTACCATAATACTAGAAACTGCTGGTCTTGTTAAGGCATAATGTATACACTGAACTGGAGTAAGTGCTACCCCAAAAGGCGATGTCTTGGCATCAAATAATCTGCCGCCAGCATAGCCCTTCATAACAGTTATTCCTACACCCTTACTCTCACATATCTTGTATAATTCCGCTCTATCACTATCTAAGCCTTCCAAATCCTCATCATATTCGTCTGCAAAATATTCATCTATATCAGTAATCGGTGGCATCATATCAAAAGCAGGATTAATGCTAAACATAATCATCTCTACCTCATCACTAAGTGCGGCCTCTCTAGCTACATCTGGATTATGAGTACTTAGACCTATATGGCGTATCTTACCTGCATCCCTTAGCCCTTTTACATATTGAAGAAATTCTCCTTCTATTATAGTTTTAAATTCTTCTATATCATCTACATAATGAATCATACCTAAGTCTATATAGTCTGTATCAAAACGAGTGAGCATATCATTAAATGCTTCCTTGGTCTTATCCAAATTCCTCGTTCTAACATATTGTCCATTCTGCCAAGTAGAACCTATATGTCCTTGTATTATCCATCTATCTCTATGTCCCTTTATACCAATACCTATATTAGTTCTTACCTTAGGCTCTGACATCCAACAATCTAACATATTTATGCCTACTGTTTCACAATGTCTTATAATCTCTGTTACTTCAGCTTCATTATGTCTCTCTAACCACTCTCCACCTAAACCTATCTCGCTGACCTTTAATCCAGTATTCCCCAGTTCCCTATAATTCATATGGTAGCCATCCTTATGTATAGCTGACGTTAATATATAATCATATTAAGCCTTAGAGTTGGCTCCAAGTCAAGAGTTTTTTTATAAATCGCTTATAAAATGTATAGTAAAATAGTCACGCTCTATACCAAATACTATATCTAATGATTTCTACCTTTT
>CAZOUU010000040.1:0-10177 GCA_964583045.1 uncultured Lachnospiraceae bacterium
GTTTAGATAAAGAAGAGGAGAGCTGGTAGTATGGCAAAGGAAAGCGGAATTAAGCTTATTGCTAATAACAAGAAAGCATATTTTGATTATTTTATAGAAGATAAATATGAGGCAGGTATCTCTCTTGCAGGTACTGAGGTTAAATCTCTTAGAATGGGACAGTGTAGTATTAAAGAGGCTTTTATATCTGTATATAACGGAGAGGTATATATTCAACATATGCACATAAGTCCGTATGAAAAAGGTAATATATTTAATAAAGACCCATTAAGAACTAGGAAGTTATTGCTCCATAAATATGAGATAAATAAAATTATGGGGCAGGTAAAGTTAAAGGGTTATACACTTATGCCACTTAGAGTATATTTTAAAGGAAGTCTTGTAAAGATAGAGATAGGATTAGCTCGTGGTAAAAAATTATATGACAAGAGACAGGATATAGCTAAAAAGGATCAGAATAGAGAAGCTCAAAAAGACTTTAAGATTAGAAATTTACAGTAATTGCTGTTGATATTAATGATATTTATGTTATAATATTTAAAGTCCTATGAAGGCGCATAAGCTTAGGATAATATGATAATATATAGTAGACTTGTTTCTACATATAATTGGAGGATAAGGTAAGATGAGTCAAGAAAAAGTAGATAAGAGAAAATATGAGAAAGAACATAGAGAAGAGATAGAAATAAAACGTAAGTTAAAACACAGACTTAGTATTGCAGGAATTATATTGGTTATTCTAATCCTTATAGGATTTCCTATAGGATATCATTTATATGGTATTAAGGCGGCAGAGAAAAAGGCAGCAAATGAAGCAGCTATAAGTGATTTTACCGATTATTTATCTACTATGGAAGCGACTGGTACTGAAGCGGCTACAGAGGCAGAGGATGCTAGTACTACAGAAGCTAAGTCTACAAAGGAAGATGATAAAGATAGTACAGAAGCTACTGAAAAAACTGCTTCAGAGGAATAAGATATTAAGTGAGGATTATAATAATCCGATATTTATTATATACAAAATGTCTGCAAACCAATAACCATATGTATCTATTTATATAGATTAATTAGGGGTTGTACTGGTTTCGACGGGGGTTTTGAAATTAAGGAAGCCATCTGTGGACTAGGACCACATTAAAACTTAGAAAAAATATAAACGCAGACGAAAATTTAGCGTACGCTGCCTAGTTGCAGCTGCTTGTCTTAGACCTCTCACTATCTAAGAGTCAAGTATCATTTTTGTGAGGCACTTCACTATCAAAGCTTTGCGATAGAGGAAGATTTATGAAGCTACCAAGAGTAATAGCCTGTTAGTTGGCGCTTGCTTAAGGGAATGTTAAAAAACTAACTGTGATGGGAGATGCTTTAATGGAAGGGCTTTCGGACGCGAGTTCAATTCTCGCCAGCTCCAGCTATACAATAGTCTTGATGATTTATTCATTGAGACTTTTGTTATTTATAACAAAATGATATAATCTATATAGCGTTGTAACAGGAGGTTTTACATATGAAAAAGATAATTAGTATGATTATTGTTTTTTGCTTCTTAATGAGTTGTATGACAGGCTGCGGCAAAGACAATGAGATAAAGGTAGATTTACAAAAATACATAAGTGATTTGGCATTGATTCAAGGAGAGCATGATTTGGCAGTTAATACCTATAATTCTTATTTTAGTGGACAGTCTAATGACCCTAAAGTGTTATTGCAACTACTTAATGATACTATTATACCTACTTATGATGAATACCTAATAAGCCTAGATGCAGTGGTACCAGTGACAGAAGAGGTAAAGGCATTAAAGGATAAATATGTAGATGTAATTAATACAGAATACGAAGCTATGAAGATAGTAGATCAAACTCTTACAGATATGAAAACAGATAGCTTGTCAGAAGCTAATACAAAGTTAGCAGATGCTGCCGCCTTATATGAGGAATATAAAAAGGCACTTAGCGATTTGGCTATAGAGAATGATATAGTTATAACCACAGGAAAAGCTAATGAAGAAGAGATAGTTATAACTACAGGTGAAGCCATAGAAGAGACTACAGAGGCGATTACAGAGGCTACAACGGAAGCAACCACAGCTACAACAAGCAGTGAAGCAAGTACAGAAGCTACTACAGAAGGGGTTGTTACTACTACAGAAGCAGCTCTTGAACAATAGATTTATAATAGATAATTTAATAAATATAATAATGTTAGGGGTTGCTTATATGGATAAAGAAGAACTAATTGTAAAAGGCTTTTTGTTTCCTAATTATAAGGAGGCACAGGTTGCAAAAAAAGAACTTAAAAATATAGAAGTTATAAGGACTAAGACAGATTTTAGTAATAAGAATGCGCTTATAGAATTATACAATAAATTGATAGAAAAGAATTTTTTTAGAACTGTTATTGGATATGAATTCCTTTCAGAAATTAGAGGTATGTTAACCGAGGATTATTATTGCAGTGAAGATCAATTGCCCTCTATAAAAATATCCTATATGAATCCTAGTGATCAGGTTAAGGTTATGAATATAGAAAGATTGGAAGAGAAAGCTGATAAAGATAAGGCTATGATAAAGAGACTATCTATTGCAGTTATTGCTTTAGTAGTTATAATAATTGGGATGTTTTTTATAGCTGCTACTAATAAAAATGTAGGCTATATTAATACCGAAAATAAGATTTTGGATAAATATGCAGGCTGGCAGGAAGAATTAGAAAATAGAGAAAAAGCCGTTATAGAAAAAGAAGCAGAATTGGGTATTGAACCAGAAGCTACAAGTAATAAGGATAGCTCTGAAGAATAATTGCTGATTTTCACAATATTTTCATATTCATATGATATACTTTTACTTATAGACGATGAGTGGGTTTAAATAAGCTGGATAAAATCAGGAGGTATATAATGGATAAGATTAAGATTCTTGTTGTAGATGATGAGAGCAGAATGAGAAAATTAGTTAAAGATTTCTTAGTGAGAAAAGGTTTTGAGGTATTAGAAGCGGGAGATGGCGAAGAAGCCGTGGATATATTTTTAGAAGATAAGAGTATTGGACTAATTGTATTAGATGTTATGATGCCTAAGATGGATGGATGGGAAGCTTGTAAGGAAATTCGGAAATATTCCCGAGTACCTATTATTATGCTTACGGCAAAGTCAGAAGAAAGAGATGAGCTACAGGGTTTTGATTTAGGAGCAGATGAATATATATCTAAGCCGTTTAGCCCTAAGATATTAGTAGCAAGAATAGAAGCTATTCTAAGACGTTCTAATGCGGCAGTCAGTGAAGATATAATTGATGCGGGTAATATTAGAATTAATATACAAGCTCATAAGGTAGAGGTTGAGGGTGTAGAGATAGAATTAAGCTTTAAAGAGTTTGAACTGCTTAACTATTTTATAGTTAATCAGGGGGTAGCATTATCAAGAGAAAAAATACTTAATAATGTGTGGAATTATGATTATTTTGGAGATGCTAGAACTATAGATACACATGTAAAGAAGCTTAGAAACAAATTAGGTAGCTGTGGAGACTACATAAAAACCATATGGGGAATGGGATACAAATTTGAGGTGGTATAATGAGAAAATCCATTAGATTTAAATTAACATTTATGCTTGTTGCATTAATGGCTGCTTTGATTTTGTCTATATGGTTAATTAGTAACTATATGATGAAGAATTTTTTGGCGTTAGAGCTAAAAAATAATATGAGTCAGACCTTTAATGAGGTTAATGCGTTGTTTAGCGAGGATTCAGATGAGGAAATAATTAAGGAATCTTTTTCTCAAATAGCAATTAGAAGTGATACAACAGTACTTGTTCTTGCTATGGATGGAAGTAATACCATATATTCTAATATATCTGAGAAGGGACGAATGAGAGAAAGTCTTATGACTATTCTTAGTTTGTTTCAGGAGCCGGAAAGCTCAGAAATCCCCCCAGAAGAGTGGCAATTAACAAGAGAAGCTGAAATCAATCTATCCAAATCCAATTATATCATACAACAAAATCATGATACACAGCTACAATCTGATTATTACGACTTGGTTGGGCGGTTGAATAATGGAGATTTGGTAGCTATAAGAAGTTCAGTAAAAAGAGTAGATGATAGTGCCAAAATAGCTAGTAAGCTTATAGGATATGTAGGAATAGTGATTACTATTATTGGTTCTATAATTATGTTTATTGTTAGTAATTCTTTTGCAAGACCTATACAAAATATGGCATCTGTAGCAAAAAAGATGACTAATATGGATTTTAATGCTAAGGTTACAAGACTTCCTAAGGATGAGATAGGAGAGCTTGGAGAATCAATGAATGAATTATCTAATAAGCTTCAATCAACCATCTCTGAACTTAAATCAGCTAACAACGAATTGCGAAAGGATATAGAACATAAGACTCATATAGAAGAGATGCGAACGGAATTTCTGTCACATGTATCGCATGAACTTAAAACTCCTATAGCCCTTATTCAAGGCTATGCAGAGGGCTTGCTAGAGAATATATCTGATGATGCAGAGAGTAGGGAGTTTTATTGTGAGGTTATAACAGATGAAGCCAATAAGATGAATACTATGGTCAAGAAACTGTTGACGCTTAATGAGATAGAGTGCGGAACAGATAATGTAAACATAATTAGATTTGATATTGTTGAATTAATTTCTAATATTATTCATAGCTTTGATATAATCATTACTCAAGAACATATTAAAGTGGATTTTGATTATTCGGAAAATATATATACGTGGGCAGATGAATTTATGATAGAAGGTGTTATGTCGAATTATATCTCTAATGCCTTACATTACACTGGTGAAGATGGATATATAAAAATATCTTTAGAACATGCAGATAGTGAATTACAAATCTCTGTATATAATAGAGGCATAAATATACCCGAAGAGGAATTGGATAAGATATGGGGTAAGTTTTATAAGGTGGATAAAGCCAGAACAAGGGAGTATGGTGGTAATGGTATAGGATTATCCATTGTGGCAGCATCTATGGAAGCACATGGTAAGAGATATGGTGTTTATAATGTAGAGGATGGCGTTGTGTTATATATATATCTAGACACAGATACTTCTTGTTAAAGTACTGAAAAAATGATAAAATAGTAGTTAGTTTATGGATTGTTAATGAAACTTATTTTGGAGGCGAATTATGCGTAAGAGAATAATCGCTGGCATATTATGTGTAGTTCTTGCACTAATCTTTACTGGTTGTGGTAAGGTTATAGATTTGTCAGATGAAAATAATAGATTAATAGCTGAATATGCGGCAGATTTGTTGCTTAAGTATGATTCATCTTTTGACACAAAATATCTTAATAAGTCTGAGGAAGAGATAACAACAGAAGCTAGTTCAGAAGCTACTACAGAGACTGTTATTGAGGCTAGTTCAGAAGCTACTACAGAGGCTATTGCTACTGAAACAACTACTACTGAGAAAGAGCAAGAGACTGGTGATACAGTCCCCCCCGATAGTGCTGGCAATGAGACCGACATTGCCAGGATAGTAGGCATAGACAAGTTATCTATTACATACGATAAATATTTATTAGTAGATAGATATCCATCATTAGATGAGGATGGAGCGTTTATATATCTAGAAGCACCAGAGGGAGCGAAGCTTTTAGTAGTTAAGTTTAATGTAACCAATGAGACAGAGGGTGGAGTAGATGTAAATCTATTAGATACCACATTAGATTATAAATTGGTGGTTAATGGTACAAAAGCGGCAAAACCTATGTTAACTATACTTATGGACGATTTGTCTACCTATGATACAGTGGTAGCACCTAATAGTAATCAGAATGCAGTTTTAGTATTTCAGATATCGGATAGTGTAGTTGCTAAATTACAAACTATGAAATTAAAGGTAATATATAATAACGTAGAAAATGTTATTAATATTATGTAGGAGGATAAGTATGGATACTAATATATTATTAGAGAGTGGAACTAATGAATTAGAGATACTAGAATTTATGGTGAGTGGTAATCATTATGGTATTAATGTGGCTAAAGTTAGAGAGATATTAACTCATCAGATTGTTACTCCTATACCTAATTCACATCCGTGTATAGATGGTATTTTTATGCCAAGAGATGTTATTATAACTGTTATTAATCTTAATAGAAAACTAGGATTTCAAGAGCAAGAAGATGTAAGAGATAATATGCTTATAGTAACTAATTTTAATAATTTAAATATAGGTTTTGATGTACAACATGTATTAGGTATTCATCGTGTATCGTGGTCAGATATAGTAAAGCCTGATTCTACAGTTAATAATCCAGGTAGTGCTATTGCAACTGGTATTATAAAAAAGGGTAATGATTTGATTATAGTTCTTGATTTTGAGAGAATAGTTGAAGAAATATGCCCAGAGACTTCGCTTAAGGTATCTGAGATTAGCAAGTTGGGAAGTAGAGAACGTAACAGTTCACCTATACTTGTATCCGAAGACTCACCGTTACTTAGTAAATTAGTAGAGAATTCTCTTCATGAAGCAGGATACACTAATGTTACTATGACAGCTAATGGACAAGAGGCTTGGGATAAATTATTGGAGCTTAAGAAGAATAATGGTGTTAATTATGGCGTTAAATGCGTGATAACAGATATAGAGATGCCACTTATGGATGGGCATAGATTAGTTAAACTGATTCGAGAGGACGAGGCGCTAAAGCATCTACCTATAATTATATTTTCATCACTTATTAATGAGGATATGAAACGTAAAGGTGAGAGATTAGGAGCAGATGCACAAGTATCAAAGCCAGAGCTCGGTCAGTTAGTTCATATTATTGATGGCTTGCTGGATGGAAGCCTTTCTAGAAGAGAATAGTTTCTGATATTATAAAAAGCGTGAAAAATGTAGAGGTTCTATGTGAACCTCTACATTTTTTCATGCTTTAAGCACAATTCTTTGTCTTTAGTTTGAATGTTGATTAATTCAAGGAAAAAGAACCAGTCTCGTCATTGTTAAAAACATAGTAAGCCTGATTATCTTCTGGCTTTATGTATACTGTAAGATCTTTAAGGTCGGCTACTTTATTACCCTTAGCAGTCCAAATCTCTTTAGCTTTTGCAACGATATCTTTTTGATCTAATTGCTTATCCTGAAATTCTACATATAATGATGATTTCATAAAATATCCCTCCTTTTATATGTTGTAGCATTAATATTTATAGTATATAATAATATCTAAAAAAATGCAACTACTAAAATATATTCATATTCTAATGCTCTATATTAACTTTGCCGTAGAAATTGCAATTATTATCTTAGTATGATAAAATAAATAGGTATGTTTAGGTATTTATTATAGGGATTAGAGGTGAGTGAATTGGATGAGAATTATCTAGATAGTTTATTAAATGAGATTACTTTAGACAATGAGATAGATGAAGATAAGGTGGAGACAGAGTTAGATACTGAGCTTGAAAAAGAACAAGAGAATGAAGAAAAAGAAAAGAACAGTATAGAACATATGGTAGAAGAAGATGCAAAGCAAGAGGTTCTTAATGAAGATTCGCACATACCTATGGAAGAATTAGACGAGTTAGATGAGCTGGATGATATAGCTGATCTAGATATGGATCATTTAGATTTTGATGATATAGATTTTAATGATATAGATATAACTAATATAGATGCCTCGTTAAAGAATACTAAATTACCAGAATTAGATGATATAGATAGTATAGATATATCGGACTTCTTTGAGGAGGATGGCGAAGAAGAGAATTTATTAGATGATGTAGCTGATGATGTGCTATATCAGTTTGAAGAGGAAGCAAAGAAAGAGATATATGAGAGTGTAGAAGATTCTGTTACAGATACAGCTAATGAGGATACTACAGAGAATATAGAGGCTAGTGATATCGCAAACCAGGAAGCTATAGAGGACGAAGTAACTGATGAAGATTCTATAGAGGAGGATATAGCTAGTAGTAAGGAAGAGACTTATGAGGAGTGGTATGAAGGAAACGAGGAGGATAATACTTCCTTAGATAATAATGAATTAGAAGATTATAATGTTCAAGAGGATACTGACAGAGAAGCTAATGAAGAGGATGATATAGAAAAGACGAATAATGAATTAGATGATTTGTTCTCTATGCTTGGTATAGAAGATGAAGATAATGATAATCAAGAGGATAGTTTAGATAATATACCAGTAGTTGACGAAGTAGAGCCAGATAGTATATTAGCTGAGTTAGATAGTATAGAAGAAGCACCTCCTAAAAAGACTAAGAGAACTTTGTCTCAGATTATATTTGGAGATCCAGATGAAGATGAAGAGGAGGGTATATCCTCTGAAGAGCTAGAGGCTAAAAGGGCAGAAAAAGAAGCTAAGAAGGCGGAAAAGAAGGCTAAGAAGGAAGAGGAGAAAGCCAAGAAGAATGAGGCAAAGCTTGCTAAGGATGCTACTAGTAAGGTAAAGAATGATAAGAAGCTACAAGACAAAGAGGCTAAAAAGAAGGCTTTAGAGCAGGAAGCTTTAAGTGCGGTTCCAGATAAGAAGATAAGTAAAGTTATGATAGTGTTATTAGCCATAGTAGGAATTGCTATAGTAGGTATACTGGTTATAGGTACTAATGCGTTTAACTATAACTTGATTATAAAAAGAGCTGGTGATTACTTTAACAGACAAAAATATCATCAGGCTTATGATCAAGTAGCAGGTGTAGAGGTAAAGGAAAAGGATCAGGAATTAAAGGACAGAATATATACAGTTATGTATGTAGAGAGATTATATGAATCTTATGAGAATAATATGAAAATAGGTTATCCAGATAAAGCGCTGGATTCATTGCTTAGAGGACTTGTTAAATATGATGAAAGATATAAGGATGCAGTAGAACTAGGTATAACCAGTGACATAGATGGAAGTCGAGATAAGATTGTAGCAGCACTTACAGCAGACTTTGGAATTACTCTAGAAGAGGCACAGGCTATTAACGAACTAGAAGGCTATGATTACATATCGACTATAAATAGCTATTCACAAAATATAGAGGGTAGTGATGAGACTACGACAGCTACCGAGGGTTCTACAGAAAATACAACTACAGGAAATTGACATAGGAGGAATTCATATGATAGCTATAATTGATTATGATGCAGGTAATATAAAAAGTGTAGAAAAAGCTATTAAATATCTAGGAAATGAAGCTGTGATAACTAGAGATAGAGATGTAATTATGTCTAGCGATAAGGTTATATTACCAGGTGTAGGTAATTTTGGTGATGCTATGAGCAAAATTCGTAATTACAAGCTAGATAAGGTGATTTATGATGTGGTAGATAGTGAGAAGCCATTTCTAGGTATATGCCTAGGCTTACAATTATTATATGAACATAGTGATGAAGCTATGGATACTCTAGGACTGGGTATATTAAAAGGAAATATCATTAAGATACCGGATTCACCAGGACTTAAGATACCTCATATGGGTTGGAATTCTTTAGATATAACTGAGGGTGCTACTCTATTTAAAGGGATAGAAGAAGAACATCCCTATGTATATTTTGTTCATTCTTATTACCTTGAATCAGAAGAAGAGAGTGATGTAGCTGCTACTACGTATTATTCGACAAAGATACATGCGTCTGTAGAGCATAATAATGTATATGCTTGTCAATTTCATCCAGAAAAAAGTAGTGATGTAGGACTTAAGATATTAAAGAATTTTATAGAATTAGAAGGGGGTTGTTAGTATGCATACAAAGAGAATAATCCCTTGCTTAGATGTACACGCAGGAAGAGTAGTAAAAGGTGTGAATTTTGTAAATCTACAGGATGCTGGAGATCCAGTGGAGATAGCAAAGGCATATGATAAGGCGGGAGCAGATGAATTAGTATTCTTAGATATTACAGCATCTTCAGATGCTAGAAATATAGTTATAGATATGGTTAGAAGAGTAGCGGAGACTGTATTTATCCCCTTTACAGTAGGTGGTGGTATAAGAACAGTAGATGATTTTAAAGCCATATTACGAGAAGGAGCAGACAAGATATCCATTAATTCTTCTGCTATAGATAATCCTAGACTTATTAGTGATGCTGCAGACAAGTTTGGCAGTCAATGTGTAGTAGTAGCTATAGATGCTAAGAAGAGAGAAGATGGTTCGGGCTGGAATATATATAAAAACGGCGGAAG
>CAZOUU010000041.1:0-5693 GCA_964583045.1 uncultured Lachnospiraceae bacterium
GCAAAGTGCCTAAAATTAAGGATTTCTATGAATTCACCCTGTGTAGACATGTGACACTCTCCACATGGCCTGAATGTCCAAATTGATCTACAACGCTTACCTCATCTACCTCATACCTACAGCCATCCTTACCCTCACCTAGTATCTTTATATCCCTGGACAACGTGGCTGGATCACAGCTTACATATACTATTCTATCTGGTGCCATATCCAATAAGGTATCTAATAGACTAGAATCACAACCCTTTCTAGGAGGATCTACTACCACCACACTAGCCTTCTTACCAGCTAAGTCCTCTTCATATTCCTGCTCTACTACCTCTTCTGCCTTACCTACGAAAAACTCCACATTATCTATATTATTTATCTTGGCATTATGCTTAGCGTCCTCTATAGCTCGTTCTACTATCTCCACACCATATACCATCTTAGCCTTCTTTGCTAAGAATAGAGATATAGTACCAATTCCACAATATAGATCCCATACTATCTCGTTGCCTTGTAAATGAGCATACTCTAGTGCCTTGTCATATAACACCTTAGTTTGCACCGGATTTACCTGATAAAAGGATAGGGGCGATATCTGATACATTATATCTCCTATATAATCTGTGATATAATCCTGCCCCCACAAGGTTACACAAGAATCCCCTAGTATTTTATTAGTCTTATCTGTATTTATATTTATACTTATACTAGTCATACCTGATATTTTAGTAAGCTCTTCTATAAGCTTATCACCCTGAGGAAGCTCTCTGCCATTTACTACAATGCATACCATTAGCTCGCCTGTAGCAAAGCCAACCCTGGTTAACACATGACGTACAAGACCCTTATGTTCTACCTCATTATAGACCGATACATTATAATTCTCTATAAACCTACGAACGACTCTGATTATTTTATCATTAACCTCTGCCTGTATATAACACATATCTGTGTCTATTACGGTATGAGTTCTGCCTGCATAAAAGCCTATATTTACACGACCTTCTTCGTCTCTTTGAACCGGGAACTGTGCCTTATTTCTATATCTATAAGGATTGTCCATACCTACTATTGGAGTCATCAGGTTCTCTGGATGCTCTATACCACCTATCCTCTGCAAACAATTCTTTACCTTATTCCATTTATAATCTAACTGTTTCTCATAGGATATATGCTGCAATGAACAGCCACCACATCTATCCGAATTGGGACACACAGGTGTAGTTCTCCATTTAGATTTCTCTATCAATTCCACCAATCTACCATAAGCATATGTCTTCTTAGCCTTGGTTATCTTTATCTTTGCCACGTCACCCATAACTGTATCCTTTACAAATACTGCTATGCCATCTATCCTTCCTACTCCCTCGCCATCATTTCCTATATCTTCTATGGATAAGGTGTATTCTTCATTTTTATTTAACATACTGCCTCCTTGAACTCTTATGCAAGAAACACTCCTGATGATATTAGTCATTGGAGTGTTCCTTCACAGTCATATGTATATTATTCTTCGCTCGTTCCTCTTATAGGCGAGTCGAATATCCTCTGGAATTTAGTCCACTCACCCGGATTAGAATCTGCACCATGTAATGCCTCTACAAAGCTTTGTAATTTTGCATCCGTATTATCTGCAAATGCTAGTGCCAAAGCCTCTATTAATGCTGGTTTCTTAGGCGAGCCATATTCTAATTCTCCATGATGAGATAATATACAATGTTTAAGTTCATTTCCCAGTTTAGCAGGGAAACCATCTATGGTCTTCATTACTTCATCTATCATCATAGTACCCATAACTATATGTCCTAATAATTGTCCCTCATCTGTATAATCATTCTTAGGGAAATCTGATAACTCATATATCTTACCTATATCATGACACAATGCTGCTGTTACAAGTAAATCTCTATTCATTATAGGATATGAGGTCGAATAATAATCACACATCTTAGCCACTGATAAGCTATGCTCTAACAATCCTCCTACAAAGCCATGATGTATAGTCTTTGCGGCTGAATGTTGTTGGAATTCTTTTGCAAATGCTTTATCCTCCACAAAGAAATGCTGTAATAATTGTTTTAAATGTGTCTCCTTGATGCTATCAACTAATCCTAACAGCTCCTTATACATATCATCTATATTTTTCTCTGAACATGGCATATAATCCTTTGTTATATATTCTCCATCTGAAGCAACTCTTACTCTCTTTACATTCATCTGCAACGAACCATTAAAACTAGTCACCTGACCATCTATATGTATGTAATCCAAGGAATCAAAATGACCTATGCCGTTATTAAGATCCCATATCTTCGCATCTATCATACCTGTTTTATCTTGTAACTGCATAGAATAATAGCTCTTTCCATTTTTAGCAGTTGCTGTTATCTTGTTCTTACATAAATAAACTGACGATACCATATCGCCTTCTCTTAGTTCCTCGATATATCTCATTCTTACGTCCTCTCGTACACGTTCTATATTTTCAATAACCTAATTATTATAGCATAAAACTTTATATGTTCAAAGCAGAATGCATATTACCTAATTTTTTCTTTATAAATATTATAAAATGCATTACAATAGAACTATATGATTATTAACTAGAAAGGCACACTATGAATACTCGATCACTTTATATATTAGAATATAACAAAATAATAAATATGCTTATGGAATATGCTTCCTCCCCTATGGGCAAGAAGCTTTGCAAGGAGTTACAACCTTCTACAGATTTAACTGCCATATCCTCTTTGCAAGGAGAGACTAATGATGCTTTAGTCCGTATCTATAAGCACGGCAGTGTATCCTTTAACGGATTAAAGGACATAGGTGCTTCTCTTATGCGACTAGAGGTAGAGGCTTCGCTAACCTCCTCTGAGCTATTAGATGTAGCTGGCTTACTAAGTATTACCTTGGGCGTTAAACAATATGGTGAAAATGTAGCCGAAGACCATTATGCTGACTGCTTAGACAGTAGTTTTAGCGAGCTTGTTCCTCTAGAAAATCTATGTGCAGAAATTAGACGCTGTATATTATCCGTAGATGAGATAGCTGATGATGCATCCTCTGATTTAAAAAGTATCAGACGAAATATTAAATTAACTAATGAAACACTGCATAATAAACTTACCTCCATAGTTAATTCTCAATCCAACCAGACCTATTTACAGGATAATCTTATTACTATGAGAAATGGCCGCTACTGTATACCTGTCAAGCAAGAATACAAGTCTAATTTTCCTGGTATGATACACGATCAATCTTCTAGCGGTTCTACAGTATTTATCGAGCCACTAGCTATTGTTAACCTTAATAATGAGTTAAAGGAATTAGCTAACAAAGAACAACTAGAAATAGAACGTATTCTAAGTAGTCTAAGCACACAGGTAGCTTATGATTTAGATACTATCAAGAGTAATATGAATATACTAACAAATCTAGACTTTATCTTTGCCAGAGCTAGTTTTGCCAAGTCCTATAATGGTACCGAACCTATATTTAATGATTATGGCATTATAGATATCAAACAAGGTCGCCACCCATTGTTAGATAAGAAAAAAGTAGTTCCCATCGATATCCAGCTAGGAGACGAATACAACATGCTTATTATTACTGGTCCGAATACAGGCGGTAAGACAGTTTCCCTTAAGACCTTAGGGCTATTTTCTCTTATGGGTCAATCCGGACTTCATATACCAGCCTTTGAAGGTTCTAAGCTTACTGTATTTAGGGATGTTTTTGCAGATATAGGCGACGAACAGAGCATTGAACAGAGTCTAAGTACCTTTTCTTCTCATATGACTAAGATTGTTTCTATCCTCGAAGAAGCTTCTTATGATACCCTCGTATTATTTGATGAGTTAGGTGGCGGAACAGACCCTACAGAGGGAGCAGCACTTGCTATATCTATACTTAGTTACCTTAATTCACAAGGCATACGTTGTATGGCTACCACTCATTATAGTGAGCTTAAGACATTTGCATTAACTACAAAGGGTATAGAAAATGCTTGCTGTGAATTCGATATAACCTCTCTTAGACCTACCTACAGATTACTTATAGGTGTACCCGGTAAATCCAATGCATTTGAGATATCTAGAAAGCTGGGTCTACCAGATCACATTATAGATAATGCCCGCTCTCAAATAGATAGCAGTACCTTAGATTTTGAGAGCTTAATAGCTGATTTAGAGGACAGCAAGGCTACCATAGATAATGAGAAGAAGGAGATAGAGCAATTAAAGGCTGAGACCCTAGAGCTTAAGAATAAGCTTGCTTCCAAACAAGATAACATCGAATCTAAAAAAGCTGATATCCTACGTTCCGCCAGAGAAGAGGCTCAGGATATACTAGAAGAAGCTAAAGCTGTGGCTGATGAAACCATAAGAAAATATAATAAATGGAGTCAAAATCCTGCCAAAGCAAATAATAAAGCTATGGAGGCTCAACGAAATAAAGTACGTACTTCTCTTAACTCAGTTAGTGGCAACCTAGAATACAAGCCTACGAAGGTTAAAGCAAGCCATGAACCAAAGGACTTCAAGTTAGGGGATTCCGTTCATGTCTTAACTCTTAACACCGCTGGTATAGTAAGCTCGCTACCTGATAAAAAGGGGAATCTTACAATACAGATGGGTATCCTTAAGAGTACCATTCATATAAGTGACCTAGAATTACTAGATGAACCCATACTTACCGAGGCTTCTATTTCCAAATATTCTGTTAAGACCTCTCACAGTAGTATGAACAAAGCGGCTACCATCAGACCAGAGATTAATCTTCTAGGTCGTAATACTGATGAGGCAATAGCGGAACTGGAGAAATATATGGATGATGCCTATATTTCCAAATTACCACAGGTTACTATTATCCATGGTAAAGGAACAGGTGCTCTTAGAAAAGCCGTACACGAATACCTTAAAAAGCAAAAGAATGTGAAATCCTTCCGTCTGGGTGAATTTGGCGAAGGTGAAGCAGGCGTAACCATAGTAGAATTATAATATAGGGGGAAATGTATACATGGAAAAGCAAAAGATACTTATAGTTGATGATGATGAAAACATAGCAGAATTGATTTCTCTATATCTTGTAAAAGAATGTTTCGACACATATATAGCCTACAATGGCGAGTCTGCCCTTGAGATATACAAGCGCTATATGCCTGATCTCGTGCTACTAGATATAATGCTTCCGGGAATAGATGGATACGAAGTATGCTCCCAGATTAGAAAGGCTTCTAATACTCCTATTATTATGCTATCTGCCAAGGGCGAGGTATTTGACAAGGTGCTAGGTCTTAAATTAGGAGCCGATGATTATATAATTAAACCCTTTGACTCTAACGAGCTAGTTGCCAGAGTAAAGGCAGTACTTAGACGTACCGCCATATCCACTCCAAAGGAAGTAGCTGTACCGCTTCCTGAACACACTGGTAATTTCGTAGAATATAACAATATCATTATAAATATATCTAACTATGCTGTACTAATTAATGGTTCTACCTTAGATATGCCCCCTAAAGAATTAGAGTTGCTTTATTTCTTAGCCAGCCGACCAAATCAGGTATTTACCAGGGATCAGCTCTTGGACAGATTATGGGGCTACGAATATATAGGTGATACTAGAACTGTTGATGTTCACATCAAACGTATTCGTGAAAAATTACCTGATAATCCTTACTGGGCATTATCTACAGTATGGGG
>CAZOUU010000041.1:5707-10049 GCA_964583045.1 uncultured Lachnospiraceae bacterium
TTTGATAGAATTTTTGTAGGCTTACTTTTTATAATTATTGGATTATTTGGATTTCTACTATTATTTACCACATATGCAACTAGTAGAACTCTTATATCAGAGAAACAAAACAGCCTTATGAATGAAGCTAACCTTATAACCCAGCAGACTATCAGAGGCTATATCTCTGGTATATACACAGAAGAATATATGACCATTCGCTTTAATGAGCTGGAAGAATATCTGAATATTAAGATATGGTATGCTGATAAAGACGGTAATTTGATTACTGTATCTAATAGAGGTCAATATGACCATCTTCCAGACAATATATTTGACCTAGACAAGAAGGAAAAGATCGGTACTACCTTTTCTTCTAGCGGAAGATTTTATGGTATCTTTGCTGAAAATACCATCTCCGTTGGTATACCTATATATTCAGATTCCAAGCTACAAGGCTATGTACTCTTACATACTCCTATCAATGAGATAAATACTATACAGACCAATGTATTTACTATTACATATATGCCGTTCTTGGTCATAGTATTGCTTACCTTCATAACCTTAGCATTTTTATCTCAAAAGGTACTTCGTCCTATGGCAAAAATTAATGCTACTGCAAGAGAATATGCTGCAGGTAATTTTGAAGCCAAGACAAATATAGTTAGAAATGACGAGATAGGCGAGATAGCCACTTCCCTAGAGTATATGGCTAGTGAGCTTAGCAAGCTAGACGAATATCGTAAGAATTTTATATCAAATATATCTCATGATTTTCGTTCGCCGCTTACCTCTATCAAGGGATACCTAGAAGCTATGTTAGATGGTACTATTCCACCTGACAAATATAATAAATACCTAAATATAGTTTTGAGTGAATCAAAAAGACTTACCAAGTTAACCACAGGACTTCTAGAACTTAATGATTTTGATAATTATGGCCCTATATTAAAGACCTCTTCATTTGACCTATTAGATATATTTAATTCTGTTAGTCTTACCTTTGAAAAGGTAGCCAACGATAAGCACATTACCTTTAACATAGCAAATAGTGCTTCTACCAGCATTGTTGTAGCAGATAAGACTAAGATAACTCAGGTTATATATAATCTGGTGGATAATGCTTTGAAATTTAGTCCTGTTAACTCTACCATATTCTTATCCTTATCTGAGAAAAATGACAAGCTGTTTGTATCTGTAAAGGATCAAGGTACGGGCATAAAAAAAGAAAGTCAAAATAAAGTATGGGAACGTTTTTATAAGTCTGATTCTTCTAGAGGTAAAGATAAACAAGGTACAGGACTTGGACTATCCATAACAAAAGAGATAATCAAAGCCCATGGAGAAAATATCAACCTCTTAAGCACTGAAGGTATCGGTTCCGAATTCATATTTTCACTTTCTAAAGCTAAAAGTAATTAATTATACTACCACTCATATTTATGTAACTGACCTTCCATTTGGAAGTTTTTGAAATCATTTTGTCTAAGTGCCTCGTATAATACTATAGCCACGGAATTAGATAAATTAAGAGAACGTATATCTGGCAACATAGGTATTCTTATGCTGGTATCCTTGTAGTCTAACAGTATTTCTTCAGGGATGCCGGCACTTTCTTTTCCGAACATTATATAGCAATCTTCTTCATAATGTACATCTACATAGGTCTGCTTTGACTTGGTAGTTGCCATATATATTTTTGCTCCTGGATTTTTTTCTAAGAACTCGTTAAAATCTACATATATAGTTACATCTAATTTATCCCAATAATCTAATCCTGCCCTTTTTACTGTCTTATCATTTATTCTAAAGCCCATTGGCTCTATGAGATGAAGTCTTGCACCTGCGGCTACACAGCTTCTTCCTATATTTCCTGTATTCATAGGCATCTCTGGCTCATGTAAAACTATATTAATCATAATATCTCTCCTGTAAATCTACTATTTATCCACTTACGTGTACCTATGGTTTTATCTAGCTCTTAACCTCTCTATAAAATCACCTATACGTCCTAGTGCTACCTTTAACTCATCTATGGAATATGCATAGGATATACGAAGGAAACCTTCACCACAATCACCAAAGGCTGTTCCAGGTACCACCGCTACTTTTTCCTCTTTAAGCAAGGTAGTGGCAAAATCCAAACTCTCTGATACAAGGAAATACATAAAATGCTCCTAATGGCTCAAAGCAAGGTATACCCATCTCTTCGAAGCTACTCATTACAAAGCGTCTCCTCTCATCATAGGCCTCTCTCATCTTCTCTATATCCTTATCACCATTCTTTACTGCCTCTACAGCTGCATACTGACTAGTGGTAGGCGCACACATAATTGCAAACTGATGTATTTTGGTCATCTGGCTTATTATCTGGCTAGGACCCATAGCATAACCTAATCTCCAGCCTGTCATAGCATAGGACTTGGAGAATCCATTTATAACTATGGTTCTCTCCTTCATATCAGGTAAAGAAGCAATACTAACATGTGTTTTATCATATGTTAGCTCTGCGTATATCTCGTCAGCTATAACTATTAAATCATACTTAATAATTACCTCTCTTATAGCCTCCAAATCCTTGTGTTCCATTATGGCACCCGTAGGGTTATTGGGAAAGGATAAAATAAGTATCTTAGATTTATCGGTTATGGCGGCTTCTAGTTCACTAGCCATAAGTCTAAATTTATTCTCATTTTTTAATTCGATTATAACCGGAACTCCGTCTGCCAGCTCTACACATGGGACATAAGATACATATGATGGTTCTGGAATAATGACCTCATCTCCTGGATTTAACATAGCTCTAAGTGCCATATCTATACCTTCACTACCTCCTACTGTAATGGTACATTCGTTGGCCGCATGATAAGATACATTGTACTTTCTATTATAATACTTACACAATTCTTCTCTAAGCTCCATAAGTCCAGAGTTTGATGTATAAAAGGTTCTACCCTTCTCTAAAGAATATATACCCTCTTCTCGTATATGCCATGGTGTATCAAAATCCGGTTCACCTACTCCTAGACTTATAGCATCTGGCATCTCACTAACTATATCAAAAAACTTTCTAATTCCCGATGGTTTAATATTAACCACTTTATCTGACAAAGGATTTCTCATGCTGTAACAACCAACCTTTCACTCTTCTTCTCAGTTACAAGCTTTGTTCCATGCTCCTTATATTTCTTTAGTACAAAATGTGTGGATGTGCTTAAAACTGCTTCCATAGGTGCCAATTTTCTGGATACAAACATAGATACCTCTTTAAGGGTTTTACCCTCAATAATTACTGTAATATCAAATCCACCTGACATAAGATAAAGAGATGTAACCTCTTCAAAATTATAGATTCTCTCTGAAATTTTATCAAATCCCTCTCCTCTTTGAGGGGTTACTTTTACTTCTATCAAAGCTGTTACTCTTTCATCCTCTGTTTCTTCCCAATTAATCATAGTATGATATCCACATATCACATTTTCTTTCTCCATAGCCTTTATTTCTGCTGCTACTACATCCTCTTCTAAGCCTAACATAGCCGCTATATCCTTAACTTCTATACGACTATTCTTTTCTAATATATTTAATATTTTTGCTCTCATACCAGACTCCTAACTGCCACGTAATACGGCTTGCTTATATTAGTTTATTAATTTCATCTCCCTTAGGAGGCGTTAAATATCTCTTTTCTTCTTCTATTATCACAGCTTTGTCATTATCAGCAGTGGTTCTTCCTATAATAGCACTATGTATCCCTGCCGTCTCTAACGCTTCCACTATCTTTACTCCGTCCTCAGCTACTATTAACTGACTACCGCTTCCCATACACATATATGGATTTATATTGAAGAATTCTGCCACTTCTATAGTCTCTTGTTTAATAGGAATGTCCTTAAGATATACTTCTATTCCTACCCCCGATTCTTGCACTAATTCCCATAAAGCCGCAAATACACCACCATAGGACACATCATGCATAGCAACTACATCCTGACCATATAAAGCCCTTGCCTCAGGAATAGTGCTCATATATATACCTAAGCTCTTAGCATTATCTATATAATGTCTAGGATACTTAGTAAGCAATTCTTCTTCCTTAAGTTCTGCTAATATAGCTGTACCTTCTATACCAGTCCACTTAGTCATAACCACATCCATATCTGGTTTTATATCTTTAACACTATATTTTTTATCTACGTATCCATATGCAACCGATGTAATAACTGGAGAATTTACACTAGCTAAAAACTGCGTATGTCCACCCATAATCTGCAAATCATACCCTCTAGCATATTCATCTAGGCTATTCATAATGTCTTTCACTACATATTCTTCAGTTTTTTCCGGTAATAGTATTCCT
>CAZOUU010000042.1:0-9922 GCA_964583045.1 uncultured Lachnospiraceae bacterium
TTACTGATAAAGTTCCAGACGCATAGCTATAAGAAGGCTAAAGAGGAAGCAGAGATAGCTAATGAATCCAAGAGTAATTTCCTTGCAAATATGTCTCATGAGATAAGAACACCTATGAATGCCATTCTTGGTATGTCAGAGCTACTTGCAGAGAGAGATTTTACCGAAGAAGAATTGGACTACATTAACATAATCAAGAACTCGGCTGATAATCTATTAGATATAATAAATGGTATATTAGACTTTTCTAAGATAGAATCAGGTAAGATGGACATAATAGATGATCATTACAGATTTGATATACTAGTAAGAGATGTAAGTAAGATTATAGAATTTAGACTTATAAATAAGAAGATAAAGCTTATAGTTGAGGTAGGTAAGGGGGTGCCAGATTGTTTGTATGGTGACGCTGGACGCATTAGACAGATACTTATTAATCTTCTTAACAATGCTGCCAAGTTCACTGAAGAGGGATATGTGAAGCTAATAATTAACTGGGTAAGTCAGTCGGAGACAGAGGGTTATCTAGAGGTTAAGGTATCAGATACAGGAGTAG
Organism: uncultured Lachnospiraceae bacterium; assembly: GCA_964583045.1. GTDB lineage: Bacteria > Bacillota > Clostridia > Lachnospirales > Lachnospiraceae > JAVBSN01. The sequence continues at coordinate 557 of CAZOUU010000042.1, forward strand.
GTATTAAATCAGAGGATATGAAGAATCTATTTACGGTATTTGGACAGGTAGATACTAAGAAGAATCGAAAGGTAGAAGGTACAGGCCTGGGACTTATTATTACCAAACGATTGCTTGAGCAGATGGGTGGATATATAGATGTGGAGAGTAAATATGGTATAGGAAGTACATTTTCAGTTAAATTACCTCAGGGAATAGGAGATATGCATAGATGTAAGATAGATAAGAGAACTACTGATCTATCAGAGGTAGAAAAGAATACTGAGAAGAGCTTTAAAGCACCATCGACAAAGGTACTTATAGTTGATGATAATATGACTAATCTTAAGGTGGCAGTGGAGCTTATGAAGAAGTATGGGTTTGTAGCGGATGTAGTAGACAGTGGTGAGAAAGCGATAGATACGGTTAAGAAGGATATACAATATGATATTATATTTATGGATCATATGATGCCGGGATTAGATGGTGTAGAAGCTACTAGGATTATAAGAGAATATGATTCCGCTTATGCACAGCATGTTCCTATTATTGCACTTACAGCAAATGCTATAAAGGGTTCGGATGGTATATATTATGAGGCAGGTATGAATGATTATATATCCAAACCTATAGATAGGAGGCAGTTATACCGTATACTTAAGAAATGGATACCAGAGCATAAGCAGATTATAGAAGAAGAGGCTGTAGATATACTATACATAGATGTAGAAGAAGGTAAAAAGGTATGTGGCTATGATGAGAATTTGTATAAGAAAATAGTAATTATGTTTAGAGAGTGTGATGTACCAGACAAACTACAAGAAAGCTTTGATTCTGAAAATTGGAATGACTATATAGTATATGTACATAGTCTTAAGAGTAGCTGCCGAAATATAGGAGCTATGCAATTATCAAAGATAGCAGAACGTATGGAGTGTGAAGGTAAGAGTAACAATATAGATTATATTCGACTACATCACGATGAACTTATAGGATATGTTAGGGCTATAAATAATAGAGATAATACTTTTGATGCAATATAGGTATCTATAGGAAAAGATTTGTACTAAGGTCATATAAGTATGAGCTACTGCATAGATTATAGAAACAAGTTATCAAGGGAGATACCTTTGAGGGAGTATATAGAAGAACGAGCAGTAGAGATAGGCCACTACATTGTGGAACAGGGTGCAACCGTAAGACAGACCGCAAAGAACTTCGGGGTAAGTAAAAGTACCGTACATAAGGATGTATCAGAGAGATTAGAACATATAAATCCATCCTTGGCACATCAGGTAAGAAAGGTGCTAGATATTAACAAAGCAGAGAGGCATATCCGAGGTGGTATGGCAACAAGAGATAAATATTTACAACAAAAATAAAGATGTTAAAAGTTGAAGAGCATTCTGTTTAGTAGCAGAATGCTTTTTTAGCATATAAAGTATAAAAGGTCGAAATTCAATTTATTTCCAGCTATTTACTCGAAAAACGAGATAGGATATAATTACTAGCTATAAGAATATGGAGCAGAGAAAACTATATGAGAGAAGATATTAAAAAGGAATTTGTGGAATGTAGAAATCAACTGGCTTATTATCAGGAATTGGGGATGTTTGCTAGTTATTCAAAGGATACACATTATGGTCATAATGTGGCAGTAAGAGATTTTGCAGCATATATATTGTACCTTAGGGGTAATGGTATGGATATATGTAAAGAGGATGAATAATATATTATCTAATAGTACATATATAGATGCTAAGAATATTCAGACAGTAGACTGTTCTAGATAGACATAAGGGGATGCATATGAGAGCCGTATTTGATAGAATTAGTAACTATTCCAAAGTAATAATAACTGGATTTTGGATAGTACTTATATCCACAATTTTATTTTCTTTATACATAACAGCTAATTCTCATTTTAGGGATGTAAAGCTAGAGCTTACTGATGTTAATGTGTGGGGAGATGGCTGGCATACAGCAGAGGATAATAGGGTAGATGTTAATAAATTAGAGCTAGATGGCTCTATAATAAGCATATATAATACTATTCCTAAGCTACAAGAGGATAGTATTATATTATTGCAGTCTAATAATCAATTAGTTACGGTATATGTAGATGGGGAAAAAATATATTATTATGGTAGAGAATCCTATGGCCCTTTTAGTTCTATGTCGGGAAATGCTATATGTTTAGTGGATTTATCGGCAGATATGTCAGGTAAAGCTATAGAGATTACCTATGAGAATACATCTAATAATAGATGTATTATTTCTCCGATATATCTGGACTCTGAAGGTAGAGTATTACTGGATATTATTCTAGATAATATATGTAAAATAGCATTTGTAGTATTGGGTATTATTGTTGGAATTTTATTTATAGGTCTTAGCATCAGACAAAGACATTCTAAAAATCTTATTAATGATAGGGAGTTCTGGCACTTGGGTATAGGTGTTATTATGATATGCCTATGGATATTATTTGATTCAGGGGTATTGCAATTTATAACTAGCAATGTGGCAGCTATATTTTTACTAAATTGTATTGTGCTTACGGTATTACATATAGCAAATATAGTAGATTTATATCATTCCGTATATGTATGCCATAGCTTTATACTAATAGCAGTTATAGTGGTCATCATAGGGTTTATAACAGAACGTAAAAATCATGATGCAAAGATGGTAGGTAGTATACTGGCAGGTATTACATTTTTTTCTATAACCGTATTTGTAGCGGTGATACTTGCGGAGCTTAATTATAATGGACTAGTACCAGTATGTATTATTATTGGTGTTGTTGGATTTATGATTATGCTAGGAGGATATACGACTAAAAAATGGTATATTATGCATGACAGGTATATAGATGGTATATTTGCAGGTACAGTAGATTATGATAGGATAACTATTTTTATGGTGGATTTAAATTATCTAAAACGTACTAATGATGAATATGGGCATGAGGCTGGAGATGAAATAATTATAGTAACTGCCTAAAGGAGAGCTTCGGTAGATACGGAGAGTGCTTTAGATTAGGTGGAGATGAATATACAGTAGTTTTAGTGGACAATGAGGAGATACTAGATAAGATTATTATGGTTATGAATGATAGAGTAGATAAGTATAATGAGACTCATACATACAAGCTTTCCATTGCTTATGGATATGCAGTACATATAAAGGCTGATGCAGAGAGTGTACCGCTTAATCGTTTGTTTAAGGAAGCCGATGATGCTATGTATCAGGATAAACTTAATAAGCATGCGGCTAGAGAGTAGGAGGAAGGATACATGTCACTGATATATGTGATTTTGCCAGTATATATACTAGCAAATAGTTATGTAGTTTGTCGTATTATACACTGGGTAAAATGTTATGAAAAAGAGAGATTTTATAAAGTATTTAGGATTGCATTTTCCATTATATATGGCTTGATGGCATTAGTTATGATTGTAGCATTCTTTTTGCCTGAGAGTGATATACATAAGGTATTACAAGAAATGGCAAATGATTTTGATGGAATATTTACATATCTTTTTGCTATGGTAGCCGTAGTAGATATAGGAAGAATTATTCTAAAGAAGACAAGGTTTGTAAAGGAACATCAACTAAGGCATAAAGGGATATTATCAGCCTTAGGAGTGATAGTGTTTACAGTTACAGTGGGAGCTAGTGTATATGGGTTTGTTCATGCAGGCCATTTGTATACTAAAGAATATGATATAAGTATAGATAAGTCTGCTGGAGATTTAGAAGAGCTTAAGGTGGTATTAATAGCGGATACCCATATAGGCTATAGTGTTGTTACATCGGGAGTAGGTGTATATGGACCTGATATGAGGGTTGGAACAGATGCGGACATTACTATAGTAAATATAGATTTAAAATAAAATTGAGGATAATAGGAGAATGTGAAAAATGATATGGAAAAGAAGACTTTATAAGAAGAATGCAAAAAAGGCAGTAAAGCATAATTATTGGTATCTAATAGGTATATGCTTTATAGTAGCCATAGTAACTAGTGAAGGCAGCAGGAGTCTTAATTTGCTTAATAACTATTCTGAATCTAGAGTAGATGTAGATGAAGATGTACAGGTAGCTAATGCCGAGAGAGAATTGGATATAGCAGAGATAGTTACTGGAGATTCGAATTATGAAAGTGACCTGTCTACATTTAAAGGAATAGTATATGAGCTAGAGATTAATCTACTAAATGCATTAGAAAATGATGATTCTATAACTGCTAATGTATCTACATTTGTTATAAAAACTGTAATAGGTATGAAAAAAGATTCGTATATAGCATTTGAAGTATTATTACTGCTTGGTCTCATTATTACAGCCAGCTTTTATATATTTGTAAAATCTGTATTTTTAGTAGGTAAAAGATATTATTTATTGGAAAACAGAGATACTATGTATACGGATACAAAGGTACCTATGATACAGGTATTATATGGATTCCAGAAGAAATATTGGATCAATATAGCCAAGGTTATGTTCTTCAAATGGCTTAGATTGGGTCTATGGAGTATAACTATAATAGGATATCCTATTAAGTATTATGAATATAAGATGATACCATATATATTGGCAGATAACCCGGAAATAGGAACTAATGAAGCCTTTAAGTTAGCTAAGGCTATGGCTAAGGGTTACAAATTTAAGATGTTTATATTAGAGCTGTCCTTTGTGGGCTGGAGATTCTTAGAGGCACTAAGTCTTGGTCTAGTGGGCTTGTTCTACTTTGAGGCTTATAATATAGCAACAGAATGTGAGGTGTATCTTGCCTTACGTATGAATATTATGCAAAAAGATAGTGAGGTAAGTAAGGCCTTTGATAATGGTAAATATACCGAGGCTATGGAGGAATATAAAGCTGTTGCTGATGAACTTGGCTTTGTAGCCAGAGAAGTAAAGAAAGCTACAGTAGTAACAGAGAAGTACGCTATAGCTATTTTTAATAAATTAAATCCTATGCGAAAATATAAGTTATCCACATATATACTTTTTTTCTTTACTTTTTCTGTAGTTGGATGGTTATATGAAGTAGCCATACACCTAGTAAAGGATGGTGTGTTTGTAAATAGAGGTGTATGCTATGGGCCATGGCTTCCTATATACGGTACCGGAGCAGTAGTAGCTATATTTTTCCTAAAACGTTTTTCGAAAAAACCATTTTTTACATTTTTTGCGATTATGTTTACATCATCTATAATCGAGTATTTTACAAGCTGGTATTTAGAATACACTAAGGGTATAAGATGGTGGGATTATAGTGGATATTTCTGTAACTTGAATGGTCGTATATTCTTAGGGGGAGCTATTATATTTGGTATAGGTGGTGTAATGGCTATATATGTAGTAGGACCATTGCTTGCAAATATATACGAAAAAATAGCAAAACCAATAGTCATAGTTATATGTTCTGTATTAGTAGGGTTCTTTACGGTAGATAAGGTATATTCTTCGGCACATCCTAATGTGGGTAAGGGTATAACTGATTACGATAATTGGCAAGAGGATTCTAGTTCCAACAATATATACAATTTATAGACAGATAATTATAAAAATATACAATAAAACATTGAAAATGTCACATTTGCCACATAGAAAAAAGATAGAATGCGTAGTAAAATTGAAGTAATGGAAAACACACATGTATATGGGAATGGGGTATGGATATGATTACAAAGAGAAAAATGCTTATTGTTGATGATGTAGAGGTTAATAGGGCAATACTTAATCGTATATTTGAAGAACAATATGAGGTAGTTCAAGCAGAGGATGGAGAACAGGCTATTGAGTGTATAGATCAGTGTGGCAAGGAATTCGTTATTATATTACTTGATTTAATTATGCCCAATAAGGATGGATTTGATGTACTTAGGCATATGAGAGATATAGGATTGGACGGAGATGTTCCAGTTATTATTATAACGGCAGATGCTGAATTAGAGCATGAAAAGATGTCTTATAAGTTTGGCGTATCTGATGTAATTAAAAAACCATTTAATAGGTCTATTGTTATGAGACGTGTTAAGAATATCATTGACTTATATGATAGTAAGAATTATATGCAGGAGCGTCTTGATGAACAGGAGAAGGAATTATTAGAAAAGAGCAGAGAGCTAAAAGAAAATAATGAATTCTTAGTTGATGCATTAAGCTCGGTAGTAGAATTTAGAAGTGCAGAATCAGGTACTCATATACAGAGAATTAAGTATTATACTAGAATTCTATTGGAGGCTATGAGAAAGTATTATCATGAGTACAAGCTAACAGATAGTACTATAGAGAGAATAGAGATGGCATCGGCTTTACATGATATAGGCAAGGTAGGTATTAGAGACGAGATATTATTAAAGCCAGGTAAGCTTACCAAAGAAGAGTTTGAGATTATGAAGACTCACTCAGCACTCGGTGGCGAGATGATAGAGAAGTTTAGAAAGAATAAAAAGAGTTCATTTTATGATGACTGCTATGATATATGTATGTACCACCACGAACGATGGGATGGTCGTGGATATCCAGAGGGCTTAGTGGGAGATGCTATCCCATTAAGTGCACAGGTAGTTTCTATAGCAGATGTATTTGATGCACTTGTATCAAAGAGGGTATATAAGGATGCATATGCACCCGGGTATGCTTTTGATATGATTAATAATGGGGAATGTGGTGTGTTCTCACCCAAAGTATTAGAGTGCTTTAATTTTTCCAGAGCGGACTTTTTGAAGATGGTTGCTATGCTAAATTATTCTGAGTAATAGGTGTTAATATATATTGAGAATATATAGAGCATTACTGATAATATTTAAAAGATATTATTGGTAATGCTGTTTTTATGTTAAGATTTAATTGATTAATATTAGGAAAGATTATATAATGAATGTTACGATATATAAGGATGGTGAGAACTGTGAAATTTGTTCATATAGCGGATGTTCATTATGGAATGATTCCAGATAAGGGACGTGTATGGAGTGTAGATAGAACTCTTGAGATAAAGCAGACATTTAAAGATGTAATAGATGTAGTAGAACGTAGTGGAGCAGATTTACTTTTGATAGCGGGTGACTTGTTTCATAGTGTGCCAGATGAGGCGGATCTTAAGGAGATAGATTACCTGTTAAGTAAACTGACTAAGGCTAGAACGGTTATTATAGCGGGCAATCATGATTACATAGCACCAGGTTCACCCTATTCTAGATTTAAATTTAGTTCTAGAACTATATGCTTGCCACCAGGTAGGATAAGCAATGTATATTTGAAGGATATAAATACCTGTATTACAGGTTATAGTGCTGATACTAATATTATAAAAGAGCGAATATATAATGGGGTAGTACCCGCTAAAGAGGGAGCTATTAATATATTAATTGCTCATGGTGGAGACGAGCAGCATATACCTATGGATAAGGTAGAGCTTGCCAAATCAGATTTTGATTATATAGCACTTGGACATATACATAAACCAGATATTATAGTGGAGAATAAGATGGCTTATTCGGGTTCTTTAGAGCCTCTTGATCACACAGATATAGGCAAACGTGGATATATGTTTGGCGAGATTACCAGTGATAGTAAAAAGGTAGTGTTTAAGAAGATTAATAAGAGAAATTATTATAATCTGGGCCTAGAGATTAATTCAGAATGTACGAATGAGATGATTATAGATACACTATCTTCAGGTATAGAGAAGCTAGGTAAGGATAATATATATAGAATAATCTTAAGAGGTAGAAAATCTGGAGATTTGAATATAGATTTACGTATATTAGAGAAGCATTACAATATATATGAGGTGGTAGAAAATGTATATTTAGATTATGATATAGAACAGTTATTACAAGATAACAGGAATAATCTAATAGGAAAATATATAGAGACATTTATAGACAGCACCGACGATGAGGTAAGCAATAAGGCATTACATTATGGCGTCGAGGCAATACTTGCAAGTGGGAAAAGATAATTATGTATATAAACAAATTGATATTAAAGGCATTTGGAAAATTTCATAATGAAGGTATAGAGCTTAGACCGGGAATTAATCTGATATATGGGCCTAATGAAGCTGGAAAGACAACGGTAAAAGAGTTTATATTAGGTATGCTATATGGCATAGATAAGAGCAGAGGTCTAGGTGCTAGATTGGATAATTATCAGTTACGTAAACCTCTAGCGGGTGGAGGCTATGAAGGTATATGCTCCATAGTTAAGAATGGGGAAGGCTATATAGTAGAGCGTAACTTTGATCGTAGCGATAAGAGTACCATACTATATAATGATAGTACAGGCAGGGAGATTACCCTAGGTGAAGATGGTTTAGTTGGTACTATGTTTAACGTAGAGAAGAACAGATATCTAGATACCCTATGCATAGGTCAGCAAGGAGCCGATACCAGTAAGGATTTGGCAGCAGGTATTAATAATTATATGATAAATATGTCATCTGCGCAGACTACAGACGTGGATTATTCCAGTGTTCTTAATTATCTAAAGCAGGAGAAAAAGAAATATAATACTAAGTCTTTAGATCAACAACTGGATAGATTATCAGAGGAAGTGGATAGACGTAAAAAATGCGAGATAGCACTCACTAATGTTAATTACAGATTGTACAAGCTAGAGGAAGAGTACAATAAAAAGGATATAGATTTAGATGATGAGGATGAAGATTTAGAGAGATTAGAGGAAGAGACAAATAAGAGTATTAATGATAATGTATTCTTTATAGTTGGAGTTACCATAGTAGCATTAGTTCTTGCTATTTTGTTGGTAGTATTCTTAGACTTTGGCACGCTGAACAAGATAATACTAATTGCGGCGATAGGAGTATTGGTACTATTTAACCTAATTAGATGTCTTATTATTAGAAATAGACTTAGAGAAAGACAGTTAGAGAAGTCTATTATGCTAAAACAAGAGAAGGCAAAACAGAAGATGGATGCCAAAGAGTTTGCACAGAGATATGGTAAGGACTTAGCAGCGCTTAAGACTGAGGAAGCTCAGATCCTTGCAGATAAGAAGCTTATAGAAGAACATATAGCCTCATATCAGGAGGTGTCAGCCAAACGAGATAAATGTATTACTGAGATAAAGGCTATTGATTTAGCTATGAATACTATAAAAGAGCTATCAGAGGGTATCTATGATGACTTTGGTAAAGCTTTAAATGACAATGTATCTAGTATAGTAAGACATATGACTAACGGAAGATATACTGAGGTTAAGGTAGATGACCAATTACATATAACTGTACGAAAGGGTGATACCCTAGTAGCGATAGAATATCTAAGTAAGGGTACTATGGAACAGATATACTTAGCAGTTAGATTAGCAGCAGCTAAATTATTAGGTACGGACACTATGCCT
>CAZOUU010000043.1:0-831 GCA_964583045.1 uncultured Lachnospiraceae bacterium
AAGAACATCCAAATTATCAAGGAGGCACACAAATGAATGAAATTATTAGAAAAATCGAAGCAACTCAGTTAAAGGAATCTGTGGACAGCTTTAACGTTGGCGATACTGTAAAAGTATATGCTAAGGTAAAAGAAGGTACTCGTGAAAGAATCCAGGTATTTGAAGGAATAGTTCTTAAGAGACAAGGTGGAAGTAACAGAGAGACTTTCACAGTTAGAAAGACTTCTAATGGTGTTGGTGTTGAAAAGACTTGGCCAGTACATTCTCCAATCATTGATAAGATTGAAGTTATAAGAAAAGGTAAAGTTAGAAGAGCTAAACTTAATTACTTACGTGATAGAATCGGTAAGAAAGCTAGAGTTAAAGAGTTAGTTAAATAATACAGCTACTAGACGGATTAAGTTATAATTAGATTATAGGATTATTAAGATGGCTGGAGTATTTTATACTCCAGTCTTTTTAATCATAACCCACTTTATTGTTTTATAGGAGTATGAATATGGGACGAGGTCGTAGACGCCGTACGATGAGGCGAGTTAAAAAATTAAGAGAAAGACAAGAGTTTGATAGAAGAAAATTTACCAAATTTTTAGGTCAATGGATATTATCCTTATTTATTGTAATTGTTGTGGGCTATAGTTTGGTTACTTTTGGTGGACAATCTGTGAAAGTAATAGGACAATCTATGGCACCGGTATTACAGGATGGAGATACAGTAATAATAAATAAGTTTATCTATACTGTAGGTGATGTAAATAGATATGATATAGTGGCCTTTAAGCTTAGAGATGAAGAAGATAGTTATTATAATATAAAGAGAGTAATTGGACT
>CAZOUU010000043.1:841-9922 GCA_964583045.1 uncultured Lachnospiraceae bacterium
TCCAGGAGAGACCATTAAGATAGAGGGAGGACATGTATTCATTGATGGTAAGTCTCTAGATGATATGCCTTTTGATGAGCTTATTATGACAGCAGGTATAGCTACAGATGGTATAACACTAGGTAACAACGAGTACTTTGTTATAGGTGATAATGTAAATAATAGTGATGATTCTAGATTTGTAAATATAGGCTGTGTAGAGGAATCAGAGGTAGCGGGTAAGGTTATATATACATTGTTCCCTAGTAAAAATAGAGGCAAGATAGAATATAAATAATGTGGAGGTGTATATGAATATACAATGGTATCCAGGTCATATGACAAAAGCAAAACGTATGATGCAAGAGGATATAAAACTAATAGATATAGTTATAGAGCTTTTAGATGCCAGAGTTCCTATGAGTAGTAAAAATCCTGATATAGATCAATTGGCTAATAATAAATTTAGATTAATAGTTCTTAATAAGGTAGACCTAGCAGATGAAAGAATAACTGTTGCCTGGGAAAAATACTATAAGGATAAAGGGTTTGCGGTTATAAAACTTAATTCTAAATCTGGTGCAGGCATTAAATCGGTAACTTCGGTAGTACAGGAAGCCTGCAAAGAAAAGATAGAGAGAGATAGAAAAAGAGGTATACTAAATAGACCTATCAGAGCTATGATAGTGGGTATTCCTAATGTAGGAAAGTCGACATTCATTAATTCATTTTCCGGGAAAGCTTGTACAAAGGTAGGTAATAGACCAGGTGTTACTAAGGGAAAACAATGGATAAAGATAAATAAAAATGTAGAATTATTAGATACTCCTGGTATACTTTGGCCTAGGTTTGATGATGAAAAGGTAGGACTTGACCTTGCTATGATAGGTTCTATTAATGATAATATAATTAACACAACAGAATTAGCTATGGAATTAATAAAAGCTTTAGAAATAAAGTATTGTAATATTATATCGGAAAGATATAATATAGAGATAGTAGATGATGATGGTATATATGCCGTTAAAATGCTAGAGGGTATAGCAAGAGTAAGACAGTGTAAGCTTAAAGGTGATGAATTGGATTTAGATAAGGCCGCCCTTATATTGTTAGATGATTACAGAAATGGTAAATTAGGCAGGATATCATTAGAAGCCCCAGAGGATTAGAGGTATAGTTATGGCTTTAATTAAAAAGAAAACAGAAGATTCAGAAGATTTTGAAGAGATTAATATAGTTAAAGAGATATTTAGCTTACTTATATATATAGTAGTAGTTATTGTACTCATATATCTTATATTACATTATGTAGGACAGAGAACTAAGGTAAATGGTGATTCTATGAATAATACCTTGTATAATGAGGATAATTTGTGGATTGATAAATTAAGCTATAGATTTAATGCTCCAGAAAGATTTGATATAGTAGTATTCCCTTTTGAAGGTTCAGATGTATACTATATAAAGCGTATTATAGGTCTTCCAGGAGAAACAGTATATATAGATGAAGATGGCATTATATATATTAACGACGAACCTCTAGAGGAAAATTATGGTAGAGAGGTTATAAGAAGTGATAATAGAGGAAGAGCAGCTGAACCTATTATATTGGGCGATGATGAATATTTTGTACTAGGTGACAACAGAAATAATAGTCAAGATAGCAGACGTGAGGAAGTAGGAAATATACATATAGATGATATAGAAGGTAAAGCGGTATTTAGATTGTGGCCTTTTAGTAGATTTGGAACTATAAAGAAGTAATAGTTATTGAATTATACGGCGGTAATAGCTCATATGAGTGATTTGCCGCTTTTCTCATATAACAAAGGAGAGCGAAATATGACAGGGAAAGAGATAAAAGAGATATTTAGTGGAGCTACAAAGGATATGCTGCCTGACCTTATTAAAGAGTATGGAGAGGATTCTAGAAAAGAAGTATTACGCTATGTGGATAGTGCTAAAAAGAGGTTGGATAGATATAATAAGGAGATTGCCAGAACGGAATCTATGAAGAGTTATGAAAATAAATACTCGGAATGCCGATATATATGTGGTATAGATGAAGTAGGTAGAGGTCCGCTTGCTGGACCGGTGGTTGCAGCTGCAGTTATATTGCCAACAGATTGTAAGATACTATATCTAAATGACTCTAAACAACTATCAGCTGCAAAGAGAGAAGAATTGTATGATATAATTATGGCAGAGGCTATATCAGTGGGTATTGGTATGGCATCAGAAAAGGTAGTAGATGATATTAATGTATTACAGGCAGATTATTCAGCTATGAGGATAGCTATAGATAATCTTTCAGTCACTCCGGAGTTACTGCTTAATGATGCAGTAACTATACCAGAGATAGATATTAAGCAGGTTCCTATTATAAAGGGTGATACCAAGAGTGTATCTATAGCTGCTGCCAGTATTATAGCTAAAGTAACTAGGGACAGACTTATGGTAGAGTATGATAAGGTATACCCACAGTATGACTTTGCTTCTAACAAAGGCTATGGTTCAGCTAAACATATAGAAGCAATTAAGACTTATGGACCATGCGATATACATAGGGAGACATTTATTAAGAATTTTATATAGGTGATTATATGAATATTAGCAATAATATATTTCGTAACAATAGCATAAACCAAGATAATGTTAGCTCTAAGGATGCTCCGGTAAATAGAACCGATAATACTATTACTGTGGATTTATCCAGCTTACAAAAGAGTCAGATGTTTTCAGGGACTGTAACTAATGTTACAGGTAATAATGTATCTATATTATTAGAGGGCATGAATATGTTAAATGCAAAGCTGGGTGAGGCAGTTGCACTTAATATAGGTGATGAGCTTATGTTTGAGGTGAGAGAAAATACTGGAGATACCATTACCATAAGGCCAGTTATAGAGGGTAAGGATACAGATATTAACCAAGCTATTCTTAAAGCACTAGATAGTAATGGATTTATGGCAACACAAAAGAATGTACAGATAGCCACGAGCCTTATGAATGCTAATGAGCCTTTAGATAAAGGAACAATGCTTAAGATTATGCAAGAGGGATACAAATTTTCAGAGGCTAGCACAGATATCCTAGTAGCACTTAATAAGATGAATATGCCTATAACAGAGGGAAATATTAATCAATATGAGAGATACCTACATATGGAGCATCAGCTTAATGCAGATATAAGCAATATGTCTAGTGAAATAGCTCATATATTAGAGAATATGGGAGAAGCGTCTAAGGACTCACTTATTCAGGGCAGTAATCAAATACTTTCTATATTAGGAACTGATATAGAAGAAACAGGCTCAATTACTAATAATGAATGGCATCAGAGTACTGAAAAAATAGAAGGAGCTAGTGGTAATGTAACGAATAACAGCGAGGCACAGCCTGGCTCTATAGTAGCAGGTAATGAAGCAGATACATTAGGAGAGCTAACCATAGATAATTCTAAGCTTACTTCGGATAAAGATATATTAGATGGATTAGCAGGGAAATTAATTGAGAAGGGTATACCTAAGGAAGTAGTTCTAGAAGCCTTTAATCAGGCAAAAAATGACGGCAATCTACTAAATAAGATAAATAATATATTGCAAAAGTCTACAGTAGACAGTACTAAGCTACAGGAATTATTTTCTAGTGAAGAATATAAAGGTGTATTGGAAAATGTGGTTAAAAAGCAATGGCTTATTAAACCAGAGGATATGAAGACTTCAGACGAGATAAAACAACAATACGAGAGAATTCTTAACCAGTCTAGTAAGCTTATGGATACATTTTCTACAGATGTAAATCATGGTGACCTTAGTAAGCAAGGTAAGAATATGCAAGAAAATATTAATTTTATTAATGATATGAATAATATGTATGCATATGCACAGCTACCAGTTAAGCTGGATAACGGAAATGGGAACAGTGAATTGTATGTATATGCCAATAAAGCTAAGCTAGCTAAACAGGATGGAGAGATAAGTGTGCTTTTGCATCTTGATATGGATAATCTTGGATCTACCGATATACACGTAAGTCTTCATAATAAAAAGGTTCATGCTAGATTTTATATGGAGGATAATGAGGCTGTAGATATAGTGGTAGAAAATATAGAGGAACTAAGGGATAAGCTTGCTACACGTGGTTTTTCTCTTTCTAATGAAGTGGTTAAACGAGAAGAAAAATCAAGCAATAAGGTATTAGAAGAAGTGCTAGAGATAGATAAGGAACAGTCGGTTAAAAGATATACCTTTGATGTAAGGATGTGATAGGCATGGCAGAAAAGAAAAAAAACAAAAAAGCAGTTGCTCTTATGTATGATCCTAAGAATGCGGCACCTCAGATAGTTGCTGCAGGTTCAGGATATATAGCCGATAAGATAGTAGAAAAAGCTAAAGAGAATAAAGTAGCTACATATGAGGATGAAAAATTAGCCAATACATTACTTAAATTGGACGTGGGAGATTACATTCCTAAAGAGCTATATGGTGTAGTGGCTGAAATATTAGTATATGTGGATAAGATGGATAAGATAAAGAATAAGCTAAAGAAGTAAAAGGAGATTATATGAGGAATAACCGTGCTGTAGGTAGTGAGTACGAGAAAATAGCAAGAACATATATAGAAGACAAGGGATATAAGCTTATAGAATCTAATTATAGATGTAAGCAGGGGGAAGTAGATATAATAGCAAAGGATAAGGACTATTTGGTATTTATAGAGGTTAAGTACAGAAGTAATGCAAAAAAGGGAAGTCCTATAGAGGCTGTGGATTTTAGAAAACAGATGAGAATATCAAAGGTAGCCAGATATTATATGTATGAGAAAAGATTAGCTGATAGTACCCCAGTTAGGTTTGATGTAATAGGAATTCTAAAGACAGATATTACATATATAGAAAATGCATTTACTTATATAGGTTAGGAGATACATAATGAATATAAAGTATATAAATGATAATAAATCGACTATTATAAATGAGAGCAAGGGAGTAACATATATTACATTTCCTAAGCTTAAAGAGGCAGGGGTAACACATGGATTTAGTACCAGACTTGGTGGAGTGAGCAAAGCTTATCTAGGTTCTATGAATCTTAGTTTCTCTAGAGGCGATAATAAAGAACACGTAACGGAAAATCATATGAGATTTGCAGAAGCTATAGGCTATGACGAGAATAGACTTGTATTTTCCAATCAGGTACACTTAACCAGGATACACAAGGTTACTAGAGAAGATATAGGTAAAGGTATAACTAAGGCTTCAGATATATTAGAGATAGATGCTTTAGTGACCAACGAGAAGAATATTCCACTGATTACATTTTATGCTGATTGTGTACCACTTATGTTCTATGATCCTTGTGGCAAGGTGATAGCTATGGCTCACTCTGGTTGGAGGGGTACAGTAGCTCGTATAGGTAAAAAGATGGTGGATTATATGTGCATGGAATATGGTTCTAAGGCCAGTGATATTATATGTGCCATAGGTCCGTCTATATGTAAATCCTGTTATGAGATAAGCAAAGAAGTGGCTGTGGAATTTGAAAGAGAATTTACGAAGAAAGAGTATGATAGCTTTATGGAGGATAAGGGTAATGGCAAATATCAGCTAGATCTTCATAAGGTAAATGAATATGTATTATTGGAGGCTGGCATATTATTAGAGCATTTAGATATAACAGATATATGTACCTGCTGTAATCCAGACTTCCTATTTTCTCATAGAGCAAGTGAGGGTAAAAGAGGAAATCTAGCGGCAGTGATGGTATTGTGAATAATTAAAAAGCCTTTACAATAAGGAATTACTATTGTAAAATTGAATTTATCCGTTGCCCAAGGAAAAGATGAGTTTAATTTGTGGTTTTGTACGTACAATAAGGAGATTAAGATGAGTAAACCGATAGTTGCAGTTGTTGGAAGACCTAATGTAGGTAAATCAACACTGTTTAATGCTTTAGCTGGTGAACCTATATCCATAGTTAAGGATACACCAGGTGTAACAAGAGATAGAATATATGCTGACATAGAATGGTTGGATTACAAATTCACATTAATAGATACAGGTGGTATAGAGCCTGAGAGTGATGACATTATATTAAGAAGCATGAGAGAACAAGCTGAGATAGCTATAGAAACAGCAGATGTAATTATGTTTTTAGTAGATGTAAGACAAGGCTTGTTAGATGATGATAATAAAGTAGCAGATATGCTTAGACGTTCTAAAAAACCTATTGTCTTAGTAGTTAACAAGGTAGACAGTTTTGATAAATTTATGCCCGATGTGTATGAATTTTATAACTTAGGACTCGGAGATCCACATCCAGTATCAGCCTCCTCTAGATTAGGAATTGGTGATATGCTAGATGAGGTGACTTCATTATTCCCTGAAGGTGCTAAGGAGGTAGAAGAGGACGAAAGACCAAGAATAGCCATTATTGGTAAACCTAATGTAGGCAAATCTTCTATTATTAATAAACTTTTAGGTGAAGATAGAGTTATAGTTTCTAATATAGCCGGTACAACAAGAGATGCTATAGATACAGAGATAGTAAGAAATGGTAGAGAATATGTATTTATAGATACGGCTGGACTTAGAAGAAAAAGCAAGGTAAAAGAAGATTTAGAAAGATATAGTATTATTAGAACTGTTGCTGCGGTTGAGCGCTGCGATGTGGCTATCTTAGTTATTGATGCTTCAGAAGGAGTAACTGAGCAGGATGCTAAGATAGCAGGCATAGCTCATGAGCGTGGCAAAGGTATGATTATAGCTGTAAACAAATGGGATACTATAGAGAAGAATGATAAGACTATATATAAGCATACACAGGATATAAGAGATGTATTAGCTTATATGCCATATGCCGAGCTTATCTTTATATCTGCACTTACAGGTCAGAGATTACCTAAGATGTTTGAGGCTATAGATGGTGTTATAGAAAATCATGCTCTTAGAATAGCTACAGGTGTTTTAAATGAGATTATGACAGAGGCTGTAGCTATGAATCAACCGCCTAGTGATAAGGGCAAGAGACTTAGATTATATTATATTACTCAGGTGTCAGTTAAACCACCTACATTTGTTATATTTGTAAATGACAAAGAATTAATGCATTTCTCATATACTAGATATATTGAGAATAGAATAAGAGAGGCTTTTGGGTTTAGAGGTACTCCGCTTAGATTTGTTATTAGGGAACGAAAGGAAAAATAATTGAAATGGATATTGTTATAAGAGTTTTATGTGTATGTATAGGATATATTTTTGGCTTGTTTCAAACCGGATATATATATGGCAGGATGAATGGCATCGATATAAGAACTCAAGGAAGTGGCAATGCCGGAACTACAAATGCACTTAGAGTATTAGGGAAAAAAGCAGGCTTAATAGTTTTCTTAGGAGATTTTTTAAAAGCATTTATAGCAGTTACCTTAAGTAGAGTGGTATGCAATATGATAGGTAGACAAGACATATTATATGTTATGATTTTAGCCACTGGTTTAGGTGTGGTACTCGGACATATATTTCCGTTTTACCTTAAGTTTAAGGGAGGTAAAGGGGTCGCGGCCACAGCAGGAGTGGTAGTAGGTACTCTAGAATGGAAGTTAGTTTTACCATGTTTGCTTATATTTATAGTGGTGGTTCTTATATCCAAATATGTATCCCTTGGTTCATTAATAGTTATTACGGCAGTGTTTTTATTATATGTATTATATGGACAGATGGGTTGGCTAGGGGTAGATGCTGCACCAGCTAATGTAAGATATGAGAGTTACATATGGATGTTTATATTTATGGCATTAATATATGAAAGACATAAAGCAAATATAGTTAGACTTATAAAAGGCAAAGAGAATAAATTATGGGGCGATAAAAAAATAAAGATAATAAATAAGGAGTGCATAATTATGAAAAAAATATGTGTATTAGGTGCAGGAAGCTGGGGAACAGCTTTAGCAACAGTATTATGCAGTAATGGTCATAAAGTAAGTATATGGTCCATTGATTCTAAAGAGGTTGATATGCTTAATGAATGTCACGAACAAAAGGATAAGCTGCCAGGGGTTATATTAGATTCGAGCATATCTGTAACTAATGACTTAGAAGAAGCGATTAAAGGTAGAGATATATTGGTATTTGCAGTACCATCACCATTTGTAAGATCTACTGCTAAGAGTGCAGCTCCGTATGTAGAAGAAGGTCAGGTTATAGTTAATGTAGCTAAGGGTATAGAGGATTCTACGCTTATGACCTTAGTAGAGATAATTGAGCAAGAGATACCAGTAGCTAAGGTGGCAGTATTATCTGGCCCATCTCATGCTGAAGAAGTAGGTAAAAGGATACCGACTACTGTTGTTGCAGGCTCTAGAGATAAAGCGGTAGCCCATATGATTCAAGATGTATTTATGAATGAAGTATTTAGAGTGTATACTAGTCCTGATGTAATAGGTATAGAGCTTGGTGGTTCTATAAAGAATGTTATAGCTCTAGCAGCAGGCGTTGTAGATGGTCTTGGCTATGGAGATAACACCAAGGCGGCTCTTATGACGAGAGGTGCAGCAGAGATGTCTAGGTTAGGTCTGGCTATGGGAGGCAAATATGCTACCTTTGCGGGGCTTTCAGGTATAGGCGATTTAATAGTTACTTGTACTAGCAAGCATAGTCGTAATAGAAGTGCAGGTTATCTAATAGGTCAAGGTAAGACTTATAAAGAAGCTATGGATGAAGTAAAGATGGTGGTTGAAGGTGTATATTCGGCTAGGGCAGCTCTTGCATTGTCTAAAAAGTATAACGTATCTATGCCTATAGTAGAGCATGTTAACAAAGTATTGTTTGAAGATATGCCAGCTAAAGAAGCAGTATCTAGTCTACTTCTTAGAGATAAGACTATAGAAGCAGATGAATTGGAATGGTAGAAAAAATTATATAATAGTAATAAAATATAGCTCCTCCTCATATATATAATATAAATATGGGAGAGGAGCTTTTTAATATATATGAATGACAATAATGAATTTAATCTCTATAAAGATATACAGGTAAGAACCGGAGGAGAAATATATATAGGAGTAGTAGGACCTGTAAGGACAGGCAAATCTACCTTT
>CAZOUU010000044.1:0-6604 GCA_964583045.1 uncultured Lachnospiraceae bacterium
TGGATTTAATTTTAGAGCTTCCAAATATATATGCTATAAGCAGTGCTGAATATTTTGCTACCTCCGCCTGCCTTACCTTAGACTCCTTGGGCGTTATTGATTATCTGTGCTTTGGAGCAGAATGTGATGATATAGAACTTCTATCTCTAATTGCAAATACTCTTATCGAAGAACCAAAGGCTTATACTAATTCTTTATCTGCTCTTATTAAAGAAGGTAATAGTTTTCCAAAAGCTAGGGCAAAGGCTTTATCTGATTATTTAGGTAACAGCCTATTACATAATATATTATCAAAGCCTAATAATATCTTAGCTATAGAATATATTAAAGCTATTAACAAATATAACCTTAATCTAGAACCCCTAGTAATTAAGAGAATTGAGGCTGATTATCACGACGATACTTTATATGGTAATATAAGTTCTGCTACAGCAATAAGACAATTTCTGCTTAACAATTCAGAGCTTAATCTTATAGAAAATGATGTACCTATTCATACCTATGATATATTGAAACAGAATTTCAATAAGATATATCCTATAACAAATGCAGATTTTACTGCCTTTCTCCAATATGCTCTTTTATCCTGTGACTCATTAGATAGCTATGTAGATATAAATTCTGATTTATCTGACAGAATACTTAATTACTATAGCTCTGATTCAGATTTTGATGCTCTATCTAATATAGTTAAAAATAAACAAATAACCAAGACTAGAGTGGAGCGCAGTTTATATCATATAATACTTAAGCATACTGATGTAGCTTTCAGAGAATATATAGACAATGGCTATATATATTATGCAAGAATACTAGCCTTTAAAAAAGCTTCATCATTTCTTATTAAAACGATAAATAGCTCTACCTCTATACCAATTATTAATAAAGTGGCTTCAGCTTCTAGCGTCCTATCTCCTGTAGGTATAAAAATGCTTAAGCAGGATATATATGCCAGCAATCTATACAATCAAGTAGTATATAACAAATATTCCGCCATAATAAAAAATGACTATATACATCCTATTGAGATGGTATAATTATATATTTCATAGATAACTTCCTAATTGCATAAGCTATATAAAATGCATTTAGGAGGCTCTATGTACACAATTATTATCTGTATATTTTTTCTTATACTATTACTGCTATTTCCAAATCAGGTTATAGATGGCAGCCATCAAGGTCTGCTGCTTTGGTATCAAAACATACTTCCTTTGCTACTTCCCTACATGCTTATCACAAATATGCTTATGGCAGGCAACAGGCTGGATAACCTGCATATTTCTCTTAAACCCTTGCATAGGCCCTTAAATATATATCCTGTTGTAGCTATTATACTAGGTGTTTTATGTGGTTACCCTATGGGTGCCAAGCTGGTAAATGATTTGTATTCTTCTAGAAAGCTTTCATCTAGTACCAGCAAGCTTCTCTTACCTTTATGCAACAATGCCAGCCTTATGTTTATAATAGGTTATGTATATAACTCTATTCTTAAAAAGTATGATATATCCCTAACCAGATTAGCTACCATATATATTGCCAGCATTATATATGGCTTATTTTCTATAATCAATGCCATTCTATATCATATCAGTAACTCTCTAACCATAAAGTATCTTTGCGCATCTTTAGAGGTAACCTCTGGACTTCATATAATAGATAATTCTATTTTTTCTGAAAACATAAAAATAGCTCTTATATTAGCTTTAACTTCTCTAGGTGGAATATCTAGCATATTCCAAACCAAAATAGTTATAACCAACAAAGAGCTATCCATATATCGTTATATATGTTCTAAAATAGTAATCGCAAGTATAGTGTATGCACTAAATATAATCTTATACTAACAATTAATCTTCATCATAGAAATCATCAACTGTCTCATCTATATTTATATCATCTGACATAAACTCTGAACGATTCACATTGTCCTCTTCTTCCTCTTCTTCGTCACCCATATCATATATAGGAGCTTCTACTGTAGCATTCACCTGCTCCTCAGCCTGTCTAATAGCTTCAGCCTGTCTAGCCTCTCTTTTAGCATCTTCTTTTTCTGCTTCACCAGTAAAATCACTAATCTGTCCATTAATCTCATTAATATTTGTTGCAATAACATCCTGATTATTCTGTAATGAATCTATAAGCATAGTAAAATTAGCCTTCTCTGCTTCTAAAGTACCTGCAATAAAATTATCAATATTAGTTAACATATCCTTAGTGTATAACATAGAACCAAGTCTTACTTCATTAGCTTCATTAGTAGCATCATCTAATATCTTGCCTGCTTCTACCCTAGCCATCTCTATTATCTCATTAGCGCGCATATTAGCCAATTCAACTATCTGGCTTTCACCTACTAATCTATTAGCTTCATTAGCTGCTTCTGTTATAATACCATCAGCCTTTGTTCTAGCATCTGATAATATAGCCTCCTTATTACGCATAATTTTCTTACAGCGTTCTATTTCACTTGGCATCTTTAACTTAAGTTCACCAAGCATAGTGTCTAATTCATCCTTTGGTACTACAATTTTTGTTGAAGACAAAGCCTGATATTTACAACTATCAATAAATGCCTCCATATCGTTAATCATCTCTTCTACACCTTTTCTACCCATTGCGGTAACCTCCTATATCATATGTGCTTTGGCCATTTCCCTCTTGGTATGGCTATGCATTAATTATTTGCTATCTTATCTTGTAATCTGGATACTATCTCTGCTGGTACAAATGAGGATATATCCACTCCGTATCTAGCATATTCCTTTACTACACTAGAGCTTAAATATGCATATTCAATGCTAGTTGTTAAAAATATAGTATCTACATCCTTATTTACAGCCCTATTACTCTGTGCCATCTGTAACTCATATTCAAAATCTGTTACAGCCCTAAGTCCTCTAATAACTATATTTATATTGCTTTCTCTTGCAAAATCAACTAATAAGCCTGTAAAAGATTCAACCTTTACATTAGGAATATCTTTTGTTACTTCCTTCAACATATTAACACGTTCTTCTACAGAAAACAATGGAGTTTTTGAACTATTGTTCAATACACCTATTATTAATTCATCAAAAATTAATGAGCTTCTTTTAATGATATCTAGATGTCCAAGCGTAACTGGATCAAAACTTCCAGGATATAATGCTCTACTCATCACTACCTCTTCTCTCACTTATATAGAAATAAATGTATGTTTATTTGTCTTATATTCTTTCGTCTTATTTATAGAATATCCTAAGTCTAATACATAAGAAAAATCCTCACCTAATTGAGATTCAACTATAACAATGGTATTCTCATTAACTATAGAACTATTTTTAAGCCTTATCAATACCTCTTTTTCTAGTTCTTTACCATATGGAGGATCCATAAATATAAAATCAAACACTTCTTTTTTCTCTTCCAGTAAGGAAATAGCTGTAACTGCATCTCTGTTAATAATCTCACTCTTATCTATTAAATTAGTGTGAACCAGATTATCCTTGATACACCCAAGTGGTCTCTTATCATTCTCTACAAAATAGGCTTTCCTAGCACCTCTGCTTAAAGCCTCTATACCAATGCCTCCACTACCACTAAATAAATCCAAAAACACTGAGCCTGGCAGGTCTGAATTAAGCATATTAAATAATGTCTCTTTAATTCTATCTGTAGTAGGTCTAGTATCTAGGGAGTCTACCGTTTTAAGTTGTAATCTTCTAGCACTTCCTGCTATAACTCGCATAATATGTCCTATCTTTCTATATTAGTTTATAATATTTTCACTTTTTGTCAACCAGTAAAACCTTAAGATTTACTTGCTATATTGCTCTTTAAACCATTTTCCTGTATCAGAATAGTCTGAATCACTCCAGCCAGAAGTAGCTTTGCAGCTAGCAGCAATAAGGGAGGATGACTCGTCCTTATTTGACAAATTCCAGCATGCCATACTTAGATTATTAGTATTAATAAACTCCATCCATTTATCTGCCTGATTATAATCTATACTACCATTTCCTGAAGCATCACATATACTACATTCACTAACAAATATAGGTGCTCCATTATCTATAGCCGTCTTAGCCTTGCTTCTTATTCCATCTGTATGTGTGGTTGCATAAAAATGTAATGCATACATAACATTTTTATCATCTATTGGATCCTTAGAAGCTACATCTACATCCTGTGACCAGTTAGGTGTACCTACTATAATAATAGCATCTGGATCATTTGCTCTAATTATAGCTATAACGCTTTCGGCATATCCCTTTATCTCGCTCCAGCTAGTACCACCATTAGGCTCATTACATATCTCGTATATAACATTATTACTATCCGCATATTTCTTTGACATCTCTTCAAAGAAGTTCTCAGCTGCTTTTTGATTCTTAACAGGTGTACTATCATTTAGTATATGCCAATCGATAATAGCATACATACCAAGCTTAGTAGCATAAGTAACTCCATCATTAAGTAATTTCTTTAGTTCTTCTTGATTACCACCACTACAATATCCATTATAATCATCAGTGTACATAGCTAAACGTATTGTATTGACTTTCCAATCATCTCTAAGGGTTTTAAACGCCTCCTCATTAACATATTCTGGAAACCAGTTTATACCATGGGTACTAACACCCTTTAGCTGAACTACATTTCCTGACTCATCAACTATATTTACCCCATCTAAAGATAGCTTCCCATGATTAGCCACAGGAGTCTTACTACTATCCTCTTTAGCTGCTTCTTTATTAGTTTCTTTCTCAGCTTCAGTAGTAGATTCTGTGGTGGTAGCTTTCTCTTTATCACCACTCTTATACTCTACACCATCTAATAGTTATAGCCTTAGGTGTATATGTATCATCTGGAGTAATAAATATCATGCCTATCGATATATTAGTACCATCAGCCACATTTGTATTATAATCTACTGGTTTAATAGTTAATACATTATTCTCTATAGTGAATTCACCATTCCAGCTAGAATCTACTTTACTGTCAGCAGGAACCTCAAAACTAATCTCCCAGTTATCTATATCAGCTCCGCTATTATTGTAAAATATACCATCATATTGAGCGCCATGCTTATCCTCAATTGCCCAGCCATCAGTACTATTTATCTCTACTTTAAAGGGACTACTCTCTGAAGTCTCTTCATTAGCCGCCTCTTTTGCCTCTGTAGTGTTTGACTCCGTTGTTGTAACCTTAGCCTCTTTCTTACCACAGCCAGAAAGCATAGATAACATCATTATCATAGTTAATAGTATATAAATTATTTTCTTATTCTTCATAATTCCACCCTTTTTCATATTAATAGATAAACTATATCATATTTTCACATGATTTTCTACAAACAATATCATTATAAATTAAGTGCCCTAACTACTTTTTTATCTAACTTAGTGTTGTTAATGTTGCACACATCAAATTGCTCTTCCTCTAATATATCTACTGCCTCTTTGGCTTGCTTTAATATATCTGCATCCTGATATATATCTGCCAGTCTAAATAACACATCTCCACTCTGTCGCACCCCAAAGAAATCTCCTCCACCTCTAAGCTTAAGGTCTTCATTTGCTATGTAAAAGCCATCATTAGATGTATTAAGTATCTCTAGACGTTTCATATTATTGGAATTCTCATTACCACACATCATGATACAGTAGGACTGGGCATCCCCCCTACCCACTCTTCCTCGTAGCTGATGTAACTGAGCGAGTCCAAATCTTTCAGCGTTTTCTATCATCATTACTGTAGCATTAGGTACATTTATACCTACTTCAATTACAGTGGTGGATACTAATATATCTATGTTTCCTGCTGCATATTCCTCCATTATGCTGTTTTTCTCAAGATTTGACATTTTTCCATGTAAAGCCCTTATTCTTAAGGTATGGTTAAATACATTTTCTAACTCTTCAGTATAATCTGTTACATTCTCTACCTCCAAGGTATCCTGTCCCTTCACCATAGGACATATAATATATACCTGATGGCCAATTTTACATTGCTCACCTATAAATTTGTATGCAGTAGCTCTATAATTCGTACCTACTACACAGTTCTTAATAGGCAACCTATTAGCTGGTAGTTCATCTATAATAGATATATCCAAATCTCCATACAGTATAATTGCAAGGGTTCTAGGAATAGGTGTTGCGCTCATAACTAATACATGAGGGTTACTTCCCTTTTTACTAAGTGTTTCTCTTTGCTTTACTCCAAACCTATGTTGTTCATCTGTAACCACTAGTGCCAGATTATTAAATATCACCTTATCCTGAATTATAGCATGTGTGCCAATTAATATATCTATGCTACCTGCTTCAAGCTCATCATATATACGTCTTTTATCTTTTAATTTTGTAGAACCTATAAGTAGCTCCACCTTTACATTATAATTCTTCAACATAGTCGTAAAGCTCTCATAATGTTGAACCGCCAATACCTCTGTAGGTACCATTAAGGCACCTTGGTACCCTGACTTAACACACATAAGAAGAGCTATCATAGCAACTATGGTCTTTCCTGATCCTACATCTCCCTGCACTAATCTATTCATAACCATATCACTACTTATATCACTCATTATATCTTCTAGAGTATTAATCTGAGCCTT
>CAZOUU010000044.1:6614-9907 GCA_964583045.1 uncultured Lachnospiraceae bacterium
AGCTCTGAAATAAACCTATCATAATCCTCCGTCTTCTTAATCACATAATTATTAGGCAGATTTACAGACTTTTCTTTTACTCTTTTCATAGCCAATAAAAAGATAAAAAACTCATCAAATACCATTCTATTTCTAGCCAGCTTTAATTCTTCTATATCTTCTGGAAAATGCATCGCAAATATAGCCTTGTTATATTCATATAAATCAAGCCTATCAATAAGTATACCTGGTATATAATCCTCTATATGATTAATTAAAGGTACCACCTCTTTTATATGTTTTTTTATCATATTATTGGTTATACCTTCTTTTAGAGAATAAACTGGCTGTAGCAATTTAGTCATACCTTTATACTTTTCCACAGTATAATACTCAGGCTGTGTCATAACTCTTTGTCCTTTTTTAACCTGAATATAACCAACAAATACATAGGTGGCTCCCATACTAAAAATTTGTTTTAAATATGGTTGGTTAAACCATGTTAATTTTATATCTCCTGTAAAATCCTTTGCTCTTACATTTATCATCTTCATACCTCTTACGCTAATTACATTAACATAAGAATTAATATTAGCCTTTATAGCTACTCTCTCTCCAATAGGGGCATTTTCTATATCCATAGGTTCGCTATACGATAAGTAATTACGAGGATACATCTCTATCATATCTTCTATAGTATATACCCGTAATTTTTCATATGCTTTTGCAGTTTTTTCTCCGACGCCCTTAACTACGTTAATAGGATCTGATAACTTCATACATTCACCTCTATTATACAAAGATAAAGACAGACTAATTGTAGTCTGTCTTTATCTAAACAATACATATCTCTACTCTATAGAAACTACATAATAATATATAGGTTGTCCACCGTAATGTAACTCTACATCACATTGTGGATAATCACTAGTTACTAGATCAAGTAATGCGTTTGCATCATCTTCATTTACATCTTCACCATAATATATACATATAAGTTCAGAGTCTTCATCTGCAAGAGCTTCTATAAGTTCTGTTGTAACCTTACTTACATCCTTACCTACAGTTTCTATACCTTCATCACCAATGCCCATAATATCACCAAGATTAATAACCTTGCCATCTATACTGGTATCTCTAACTGCATAGGTAACCTGTCCTGTCTTAACAGCCTTCATATCCTCTGTCATAGATAATTCATTATCCTCTGGTGTCTTAGATGGATCAAAACTAATAATAGCCGATATACCCTGTGGTACAGTCTTAGATGGTATAACAATAATCTTCTTATCCTCTACTAAGGATTTTGCCTGGTTTGCTGCAAGAACAATATTCTTATTATTAGGTAATATATATATGGTATCTGCATTAACCTGTTCTATGGCATTAAGCATATCTTCTGTACTAGGATTCATAGTCTGTCCACCTTCTATAAGGAAGTCTACTCCTAATTCAGTAAATATCTCATTAATACCTTCTCCAATAGATACTGCTATAAAACCTGTTTCTTTTCTAGGCTCCTCCTGTTTCTTTGCAGCCTGCTCTGCTGCTATCTTAGAAGCCTCTTTTATGAGTTTTTCTTCATGCTCTTCACGCATATTATCTATCTTCATCTTAGTTAGAGAACCGTATGTAAGTCCTCTCTCAAAAGCAAGACCTGGATGATTAGTGTGTACATGTACTTTTACTATATCATCATCAGATACTACTACTAAAGAATCACCAATAGAGCTTAAATACTCTTTAAATTCTGCTTCTGTCTTATGGTTGTACTCTTTCTCTATCATAACTATAAATTCAGTACAATAACCAAATTTAATATCAGAAGTATCTATATCTTCTGAACTAACGCTTTCTCTCTTCTTTACTGGAGATATAATTACATTGCTGTAATCTACTTCTTTACCCAATAAAGAATCATACGCACCTTGTAATACTTCCATTAAACCTTGTCCACCAGAATCAACTACACCAGCTTCTTTAAGCACTGGTAACAAGTCTGGAGTCTTAGCTAACACTTCATTACCATATGTTATAACTATACCCACAAATTCCTGTATGTCCGGATATCTTCTTGCAATCTCATTCGCCTTATCTGATACACCTTTAGCAACTGTTAATATAGTTCCCTCTTTAGGCTTCATAACCGCTTTATATGCTGTCTCAACTGCCCGTTGACACGCAACAGCTACATCCACCGTATTAAGTTCCTCTTTATCTGCAACACTCTTGCAAAATCCTCTAAATAACTGTGACAATATAACTCCCGAATTACCTCTGGCTCCTCTTAGAGAACCACTGGAAATTGCCTTAGCTATAGTTGATATGGTAGGTTCTTCAATGCTACCAACCTCTCTTGCTGCTGACATTATAGTTAACGACATATTAGTACCTGTATCACCATCTGGAACTGGAAATACATTTAATTCATTAATATAATCTTTCTTGGACTCTATACATTGAGCCCCTGCTAAAAATGCCTTTTGTAAAGCTAAAGCATTAATCGACTTACTCACAATAACTTCCTCCTTAAATATATCTAATCTATAACTCGTACACCTTCAACGAATACATTGACTGCATCTACTTTCATACCAGTAAACTCCTCTATCTTATATCTTACTGTATCCATTAAATTATTCGCTACTGTAGATATACCTACACCATAAGCTACTATGATATGCATATCAACTGTAATATTATTGTTATCATTTATAACTACAGAGACGCCTTTACTTACGCTATCCCCTCTTAGTAGTTTTACTAAACCATCTTTCATATTGACTGTAGCCATACCAACTATACCAAAGCACTCAATTGCAGCAAGTCCAGCATATTGGGCAACAACTTCATTCTCAATTAGGATGTCACCATTATCAGTATTAACATAACCCTTCATAAATCAAACCTCCAATTCCTAAGTCTATTATAAAATATAGTATACCTCTTTTCTCAAAAAAAAGAAATACATATTTTTTGTAATTTCTACTTGCATTATAAAGAGATATCTGATAAACTTGATACGTTGTGAGCCTTAATAGGTGAATTTTATCAAGGAGGTGTCTAATAATGGCAAAGTGTTCAGTTTGTGAAAAAGGTGCTCATTTTGGAATTCAAGTGAGTCATTCTCATAGAAGATCAAATAAAATGTGGAAATCTAATATCAAGTCTGTAAAGGCTATGATTAACGGAGCTCCTAAGAAAATCTACGTATGTACTTCATGTTTAAGATCAGGTAAAGTAGAGCGTGCATAGGTTTAACGAGTACAGATATAAAAAAGAGTGATAATTCTTATTATCACTCTTTTTTATGT
>CAZOUU010000045.1:0-8567 GCA_964583045.1 uncultured Lachnospiraceae bacterium
AGATTCAGAAAGTTAATGAAAGAGCAGAATGATTTAACTCCTATAGTTGAAAAATATAAGGAATATGCAGAGGCAAAGCAAACTATTGAGGATAGTTTGGTTATGATTGATGAAGAAAAAGATGAAGAGCTAAGAGAGTTAGCTAAAGAAGAACTATCTGAAGCAAAGGATACAGTAGCAAGATGTGAACAGGAGCTTAAGATATTACTATTACCTAAAGATCCTAATGATGAGAAGAATGTAGTAGTAGAAATAAGAGGTGGCGCTGGTGGAGATGAAGCTGCTTTATTTGCGGCGGAAATCTATAGAATGTACCAGAAATATGCAGATAAGTTTAGATGGAAAACGGAGCTTATAAGTTTAAATGAAAATGGTATAGGTGGATTTAAAGAAGTTGTATTTATGATAAATGGTAATGGTGCTTACTCTAAGTTGAAATATGAGAGTGGTGTGCATCGTGTACAACGTGTACCAGAGACTGAGTCAGGTGGAAGAATTCATACTTCTACTATTACAGTAGCTATTATGCCGGAAGCAGAAGATGTAGATGTAGAGCTAGATATGAATGATTGTAAGTTCGATGTATTTAGAGCCACTGGAAATGGTGGACAATGTGTAAATACTACAGATTCAGCAGTTAGATTAACTCATATACCTACAGGTATTGTTATATCTTGTCAGGATGAGAAATCACAGCTTAAGAATAAGGATAAAGCACTTAAGGTATTACGCTCTAAATTATATGATTTGGAATTGCAAAAGGCTCATGACGCTGAAGCAGCAAATCGTAAGAGCCAAGTAGGTACTGGAGATCGTTCTGAGAAGATTAGAACCTATAATTTTCCACAAGGAAGAGTAACAGATCATAGGATAAAGCTTACATTACACAAGCTAGATCAGATCATGGCCGGTGATTTAGATGAGTTAATAGATAGTCTAATAGCAGCCGACCAGGCAGCAAAATTAAGCAATATGAACGAAGAGTAATGTATATACGAGGAGATGAATCAATATGGGAATAAATGGTATCAGTTCTCAAGCTAATGAACCTGTAACTAATTATAGTTATGACAGTAGAATTAAAGCTATAGCACAACAGATTGAGAATAAATCACAGAATTTGGAGCAGCTAAACAAGAAGTTTCAATTATCGGATGAAGAAAAGATTAAAAAACAACAATTAGAGCAACAGATAGAGCAGCTGCAGCAACAATTGCAGCAGTTACAGCAACAAGCTCAGATTGCAGCTAAAAATTCAACTAAATCAAATAAGAATGCTTCAGCACAAAATAATAATGAATCATTAGACATTTTACATAAAGTAACAGAGCCTGGAATAGGTGAAAATGTAGATGAGTATAGATAATAGGCTGATTATATAGGAGGCAAAGTATATGAAACTATGGGAGAAGAATATCAGAAAAGTAGTGCCTTATGTAGCTGGGGAACAACCCAAGGATAAAAAAGTTATAAAGTTAAATACCAATGAGAATCCTTATGGACCATCTAAAGAGGTAGAGGATACATTAGTTAATCTATCAGATTTAAGATTATATCCAGATGCCAAAGCAGAGGATTTATGTAATGCCTTAGCTAAATACCATGGGATAGGTACAGATCAGGTATTTGTCGGAGTTGGTTCTGATGATGTGTTAGGTATGTCTTTCCTTACATTTTTTAATTCAGATAAGCCTATAGTCTTTCCGGATATTACATATTCATTTTACGATGTATGGGCAGACTTATATAAGATATCATATAAGCTGGCACCGCTAGATGAGGACTTTAATATAATTAATGAAGATTATTATGGTGCTTCTGGTGGAGTTATATTTCCAAATCCTAATGCGCCTACAGCCTTATATAAGGAGTTGGATTCAGTAGAGGATATAATTAAGCATAATCAGGATGTAGTAGTGATTGTGGATGAAGCTTACATAGATTTTGGCGGCAAATCAGCTTTAGAGCTAATAGGCAGATATGATAATTTATTGGTAGTACGAACATTTTCAAAATCTCGTTCTATGGCAGGCTTAAGAATAGGTTATGCTATGGGTAATGCAGAATTGATAAAGGCATTAAATGATGTGAAATATTCATATAATTCGTACACTATGAACTTACCATCTATTGTGCTAGGGGCTAAATCCGTAGGAGATGAAGAATATTTTAAAAAGACTGTAGATAAGATAATATCTACAAGAGAGAGATTTGAAGAAGAGATTAGTAAACTAGGCTTTACATATCCTAAATCAAGTGCAAACTTTGTATTTGTAACCCACAATACTCTAAAAGCTAAAGATATATTTGAAAAAGCTAAGGAAAGAGGTATATTCCTTAGATATTGGGATAAGCCAAGGATAAATAACTATCTTAGAATAACCATTGGAACTGATGAACAGATGGATGAGGTTATAAAGCTATTTAAAGAGCTGGTATTATAAAATAAAATATATAGGCTACATATTAAAGCCCCCATAGATTGAGAAATTAATTTATGGGTGCTTTTATGCAACTCGATGAAATCCATTTTATATTTATAAAATAATTATAAAGTTTTTTGCTTGGTTCCTTGTATATTGGGAAGATTATTTATCTTATACACACAGTTTCTAAAGCAAATATTAAAAGAACATAAATTGCTGTATTATTATTGACCTATATATAAATATATATTATTATATACCTATTCGGACAGAGTCTATGTCCATAATTCATATTTTCTATATGAATAATTCCAACACGATTTACATTTTAGCAGCTGCATATTAGGTACGTTTATGTGGTAAAAGGGGGATAGTCTGTTATAGTACAAAATATTATAAGAAAGGACATAATCACAGGAGTGATTATATAAAACATATGGAGTACAAAGAATTTTTATCATACATTGAGGAACATATATTAGATAGCTTTTATAATAATGAGGAGTATTTTAATGCAGAGGTAAGTATAGCGCGAGTAACTAAGAATAACGGAGTAGAGTTAGATGGGATAAATATATTAAAGGAGAATGAACATCTATCACCTACTATATATTTAAATAGTTATTTTGAAGATTATAATAGAGGTAGATCCTTGGAAAACATATTATGCGATATTGCTAATAAGAGATTATTAGGTGGGGAGTCCACTAAGATAGAAGTGGGAGATATATATGATTTTGAAAAAATAAAGGACGATATAATACTACGTCTAGTTAATTATGAGCGTAATAGTGATAAATTAAAGGACTGTCCTTACAAGATGTATAATGATTTGGCTATTACCTTTAGATGGATGGTTAATTATGATGATATAGGTATAACCACAGCTTTAATAAGTAATAGGGAGATGGATGTATGGAAGGTTTCAGCAGAAAAATTATATAATATAGCGTTGGAAAATACTAAAAGGCTATTTCCAGGCGAGATTATAGATATGAGAGATATATTGGGACAATATTTAGGAGAGGATTGCTTGGAGGAAGATGAAAATATAATGAAACAATATGATGAAGGGATGGCTAAACTATATGTGCTTACTAATGAGCAAAGAGTAAATGGTGCGTCTTGTCTATTGTATAGTGAGTTGATTAGAGAATTTGCAAGAGAGGCAGATAGTAATGTCTATATATTGCCATCAAGTATTCATGAGGTAATCCTTATTTTAGAAAAGGAAATGGATGATATAGACAGATTTAAAGCTATGGTAGAATCGGCCAATGGTACAGTGGTTGGTAGATTAGACATATTATCTGACAGTGTATATTATTATGATTTGGAAAAAGATATAGTTAAGGTAGCATAATTATATTAAATATACATATAAGGATATAAAATATCTTGACTATATAGGATAGGTATGTTAAAGTTAGTTTGTTGCAATTACGCAACAATGATTATTATTTTTTTGGAGGAATTTATTATGAGTAAAGGTACAGTTAAGTGGTTCAACAATCAAAAAGGATTTGGCTTCATTTCAGATGACGCAGGTAATGATGTATTCGTTCATTATTCAGGTCTTAACATGGATGGTTTCAAGTCTCTTGAAGAAGGACAAGCAGTAGAGTTCGATGTTGTTGATAGCGAAAAAGGACCACAAGCAACTAACGTTGTTAAGTTGTAATCAACGAATTAATATGTAGTGTACCTTTTTAATTTATATGTATATATATTTAGAATGGTTATATCACAGTATTAGAAGAATTGATTAAGAGATTATCATTTATGTGATAATCTCTTTTGCGTTATGCGTAGGTTACAAAGAGAAATTTAATTAGGAGGATAGACTAATGTACAAATATATTTTATTTGATTTGGATGGAACACTTACCGATTCCCAAGAAGGAATAATTAATTGCTTTATATATGCGCTTAAAGCCTGTGGTATAGAGGAAAAGGCAGATAATCTTAAGAGAGTATTAGGACCTCCTCTTAGCGCATCATTTAGTGAGTTTTATAATATGAACTCAGAACAGGTAGAGTATGCTATAAGTAAGTATAGAGAAAGATTTTCTACCATAGGTATCTTTGAAAATGAAGTCTATGAAGGTATACCAAAGGCATTGCAGCATCTAATAGATAAAGGATATATATTGGCTGTAGCAACTAGTAAACCTCAGGAATATACAAATAGGATATTAGAAAAATATGAGTTAGATAGATATTTTAATGTGATAGTTGGAAGTGGAATGGATGGAAAGAGCCTTAACACCAAAGCCAAGGTTATAGAGAAGGTGCTAGAAGAGCTTCAGGTAGATAATAAAGCTGATGCTATTATGGTGGGAGATAGAAGTTATGATATATTAGGAGCTAAAGCCTGCAATATAAAATCTATAGGCGTAAAATATGGATATTCTATAGATGATGAATTGGAAGCAGCAGGTGCCGATTATATAATTGATACAGTAGAGGGTATAGTAGATTTTTTTGAAAATAAGCAATAGCTATAATTAAAGAAGAGAAAGCAAGGACTTAACTGGCTGCATAGGTATAAAGTAAAATGAACTTATGCAGGTCAGTTTTTTTATTTTAATTATTTGTTGACAAATGATATTATACAACGTATAATATCAAATATAAAACAATATTATAAAAATAATATTATATAGACAATAGGAGGAAACAATATGGTATTTCAATTAGGTTCGCCATTATTAGATGCCTGTGTTTTAGCCGTACTAAAAAAAGGCGATGCATATGGCTACGTACTAACAAAAGAGATACAACAGGCAATAGATATATCGGAGTCTACTTTATACCCTGTTCTTAGAAGATTGCAAAAGGAAGGTAATTTAACTACCTATGACCAGTCTTTTCAAGGACGCAATAGAAGATATTACAAATTAACCGAGCAGGGAGAGGTAAAATTTGATTATTTTCTTGAGGAATGGACACAGTATAAATCAAGTATCGATAAGCTTTTAGGGGGTATAGAGAATGAATAAGACAGAATATTTAAAAGAGTTGTCAAATAAACTAAAGAAAATGCCTAGAGAAGAGGCTAATGAGGCAGTGCAGTACTATTCAGAATATTTTGAAGATGCCGGAGCAGAGAATGAACAAAGCGTCATAGAGAGAATCGGTTCACCAGAGCAATTATCTAAGCAGATTATATCAGAATGTGCTATTAAGAGCCTTGATGTACCAAAAAAGACGGTTAAGGGTGGATTAGATACGGTGTGGATAGTTATATTAGCCATATGTGTAGCACCCTTTGCATTTCCAGCAGCAGCGGCTATGGTTAGTGCAATTGGAGCCTTAGTAGTAGCGGTAGTAGCTATTACAGGTAGTATATTTATTATAGGAATAGCTTTGATATTTGCAGGATTTATATCGTTATATGCTGCATATTGGGTAATAATGACAAATGTACCAGTAGGTATATTAACTATAGGGTTAGGTCTGTTATTAATAGGTATTGGAATAGTTTCTACCTTAGGAGGTATAGCTTTAGCTAGAGTTATGTTCTTAGGAATAGCTGCATTATTTAAAAAGGTAATTAAAAAGGAGGGCAAAAATAATGAAGAAGATAAATAAAGTATTTCTTATTATTGCAGGTATATGTGGCCTGCTAGGAGCTGCGCTAGTGCTAATTGGAGTTTTAATGGGAGCTAAGGATGGATTTGGTATAAATACTAGAGGTCAATTAGTGAATTATGCTGATGCGAAGCATTACAATTTGCAAAAGACAAAGCTAGAGGAAAATATAACGGATATAGATGCGAATATAACATATGGTAATGTATATATAGAAACAGCGGATGATTATTATATAGAATATAACTGCGTGGGTAATGAAATAGTAAATGGCCCTACCTATGAAGTGGTAGATGGGAAATTAACCTTTAACGAGCCTCAATATGATGTAAATGATGATAAGGTATTTTTGAATTTTAATTTTGACCTTTTTAACAACTCGGATATAGAGAATAATTATGTGAAAATATATGTACCGGCCCAAACGGTTATAAATGGAATTACCATAAAAGATAATTGTGGAGATATATTTTTTGACGGATTACAATGTGAGAGTGTAGATATAACAAATGATTATGGTGATATAGAGTTAAATAATATGAATGCTACCAATCTCAATCTAAAGAGTTCTTGTGGAAATGTGGATATAGCAAATAGTCAGTTTGGCAATGGTAATATAGAGTTAGAATACGGTACTGTAAGTATTGAATATAGTACTATAGACGTAGTTAATATAGATAACGCCTGTGGAGATATAGAAACAGAGGAGTTTGAGGTAACAGATTTAAATGCTTCCGATGATTATGGTGATATGAATTTAAATCTAATAGGAGATATGAGCCTATATGATTATGAGGTAAAGACTGATTTAGGAGATGTAACATTTAATGGTAAATCTATAGGGAAATCTAATATAAAGAGTGAAGGTGCAGAGCATAAGTTAATAATTAAAAATGACTGTGGAGATATTAGCATTAGCTTTGAAGAATAATATTGCATAGAAGAGGCTATCTTATTAGATTGGTGTGTGAATCTCTATAAGATAGCCTCTTACTTTTATACAGTAGAGTAGTATGAGAAAGGTATTATTTTATAGATTATGAAATATAGGCTTACGGTTTTTAAAGGTACAATAATATCTAAAACCGCATTTCTGTAATAGGGCTTCAGCTACATCAAAGCCATAGCCTATATAATTTGGAGAATGGGCATCGCTACCTACTGTAATAATCTCTCCACCTAATTCCTTGTATAATTTTAATATCTCTATTTTAGGGTGTGGAAAGGTTAAACCTTTATACAACCCACCAGTATTTATCTCAATTCCTTTTCCATCAGATATAATCTGCATTAATATGGCTTCAAATATATCATAGTAAGCCTTAAAATTGTAATTGCCTGATTTGGAAGGACCATACCTAACTACATAATCTAAATGACCATATACATCATAGTCTTTAATGCAGGTTACATTATCTAATATGGCTTCAAAATATAATCTATAGCCTTTGGCTTCTGTTTTATCATAAAAATACTCTGGATTATATGGATCTATTCCATTAACTAAGTGAGATGAGCCTATGACAAAATCAAAGTCATAAGTAGAAGTATAGGCTTTAGCCTTAGCAGCTACAGCTTTCATAAGCCCTAATTCCACACCTGTAGATATTTCTAGTCTACCCTTATAGGTATTGGCTATATTATGTACAGCTTCTATATATGAAGGAGCATCTAGCTGAAAATCCATAGGATTTGTTTCATCAACAGGAAAATCTATATCATGATGATCTGTCATACATATACTTGTTAAACCAGTAGCAATAGCGGTATTAGCAATGTCTTCTAATTTGGTGGAAGAATCACTGGAAAAAAATGAATGTAAATGGTTATCAGATAGTATCATAATCTATTGGCACCTCCTAAACTAGTGGTAAATATATTTTCTAGAATAATAACATATAATGAAGATATAGTCTAATTTGAATAGTAAAATGAGCAATTTGTACAATAAAATGAATAAATACTCTGGATTTTTGAACAATTAAATATGTATTTGTACTTGAAATTTTTAGACAAAGAATGTATTATATCGATATGGGTTAAAAAACCAAATATTAATATTAAATTAATCAAGACTTAGGAGGAATTTATTAATGGCAGTAAAAGTAGCAATCAATGGTTTTGGACGTATTGGACGTCTTGCATTCAGACAGATGTTCGGAGCAGAGGGATATGAAGTAGTAGCAATTAACGACTTAACAAGCCCTAAGATGTTAGCTCATCTATTAAAGTATGACTCTTCACAAGGTAAATATGAGAAGGCTGATACAGTTACTTCAAGTGATGATTCAATCACTGTAGATGGTAAAGAGATTAAGATTTATGCATTTCCAGATGCAAATAATTGCCCTTGGGGAGATTTAAAGGTAGACGTTGTATTAGAGTGTTCAGGATTCTATTGTGCAAAAGATAAAGCTCAAGCTCATATCAATGCAGGTGCGCGTAAGGTTGTTATTTCAGCTCCAGCAGGTAGTGATCTTCCTACAATCGTATACAATACAAATCATGAGACATTAAAAGCTGATGATACTATCATCTCAGCAGCGT
>CAZOUU010000045.1:8577-9893 GCA_964583045.1 uncultured Lachnospiraceae bacterium
ATGTACAACTAACTGTTTAGCACCTATGGCTGATGCTCTTAACAAGTATGCAGCTATTCAATCAGGTATCATGGTAACTATCCATGCTTACACTGGTGACCAGATGACTCTTGATGGACCACAAAGAAAAGGTGATTTAAGAAGATCTCGTGCAGCAGCAGTTAATATCGTTCCTAACTCAACTGGAGCAGCTAAGGCTATCGGTCTTGTTATCCCAGAGTTAAATGGTAAATTAATCGGATCTGCACAACGTGTTCCTACTCCAACTGGTTCAACAACTATCTTAACTGCAGTAGTTAAGGGTGCTGATGTAACAGTTGATGGAATCAATGCAGCTATGAAAGCAGCAGCTACTGAGTCTTTCGGTTACAACACAGATGAAATCGTATCTTCTGATATCGTTGGAATGAAGTTTGGTTCATTATTCGATGCAACTCAGACTATGGTTTCTAAAGTAGCTGATGATTTATTTGAAGTACAG
This sequence comes from uncultured Lachnospiraceae bacterium, assembly GCA_964583045.1. GTDB lineage: Bacteria > Bacillota > Clostridia > Lachnospirales > Lachnospiraceae > JAVBSN01. The sequence goes on from CAZOUU010000045.1 coordinate 9,059, forward strand.
GTTGTTTCTTGGTATGATAACGAGAACTCTTACACTAGTCAGATGGTTAGAACTATCAAATACTTCTCAGAGTTAGCTTAATTCTATAAGTTTTGATATTGATACTTTGCTATGCAAAGTTAATTAGATCCATATGGGGTCCGGTCTTAATTGGACCGGGCTCCTTTTTTGAAATTGCTTTACAAATATTACAATATGAAAGGAGAATATAAAATGCTTAATAAAAAATCAGTAGATGATATTAATGTAAAGGGTAAGAAAGTATTGGTTCGTTGTGATTTCAATGTGCCACTTGATGCAGACCTACACATTACAGATGAGAACCGTTTAGTAGCAGCACTTCCAACAATCAAGAAATTAATAGCAGACGGAGGTAAAGTAATTCTTTGTTCGCATCTTGGTAAACCTAAGGGAGAGCCAAAACCAGAATTATCTTTAGCACCAGTTGCTAAGAGACTTGCTGAATTATTAGGACAAGAAGTTAAATTTGCAGCAGATAATGAAGTTGTAGGAGCTAATGCTAAAGCGGCAGTAGCAGCCATGAAGGATGGCGAAGTTGTATTATTAGAGAATACTCGTTATAGAGCAGAAGAGACTAAGAATGGAGAAGCTTTCTCTAAAGATTTAGCATCTCTTTGTGATATATTTGTAAATGATGCATTTGGTACAGCTCATAGAGCTCATTGTTCAAATGTAGGTGTAACTGAATATGTAGATACTGCAGTAGTTGGTTATTTAATGCAAAAAGAGATAGATTTCTTAGGAAATGCAGTTAACAACCCAGAGAGACCATTTGTAGCTATTCTTGGTGGTGCAAAAGTTTCTTCTAAGATTT
>CAZOUU010000046.1:0-9853 GCA_964583045.1 uncultured Lachnospiraceae bacterium
ATTTACTTTGTTTTTCCTTTGTTTTCTATCCCCTCTTGCATCATATAGATTAACAAGATTTATTCTTAATGCATTGCTTACTACACAAAAGCTTGATAGGCTCATAGCTGCTGCTCCAAACATAGGACTAAGCTTCAACCCAAATATAGGTATCCATACTCCTGCTGCCAAAGGTATGCCTATTACATTATAAAAGAACGCCCAAAATAAATTTTCGTGTATATTTTTTAGTACTCCTCTGCTTAATCTTATAGCAGCTGGTATATCTGCTAGATTGCTCTTTACAAGAACTATATCTGCCGCATCTATGGCCACATCTGTTCCCGCTCCTATAGCTATACCTACATCTGCAGTGGTAAGAGCTGGTGCATCATTTATTCCATCACCTACCATAGCCACCTTACCCTGCTTAGATAATGTTCTAATCTCTTCCTCTTTACCTGCTGGCAGTACATCTGCTATAACCTTATCTACACCTATCTGGTTTCCTATAGCCTCTGCAGTACGCTTGTTATCTCCTGTAAGCATAACCACTTCTATACCCATATTTTTTATCTCTTCCACTACATTAACAGCATTTTCCTTTATTACATCTGCCACTGCCACAATACCTAATAGCTTATCCCCTCTTGCAAAATACACAGGTGTCTTTCCTGCCATGGCCAAGGCATATGCTTTAGCTTTATATTCTTTCTCTATAGTTACATATGTCTCTACAAAATGTTCATTACCTCCCACAAGCATATGTCCATCAGCATTAGCTGATAAGCCATTTCCAGGTGCTACCTTAAATTCAGTAGTATCATATGCCCTTATGGCATTTTCTTCACTATATTCCATAATAGCTCTGGCAAGTGGATGCTCGCTCTTTTTCTCCAAAGAATATGCCATACTAATTAATTCCTCTTGCTCTATTGCCTCTACGGTTATTATATCTGTGACCTTAGGTTTACCATATGTGAGAGTTCCAGTCTTATCCAATGCTATAATAGAAGTCTTACCTGCCGCTTCTAAAGCTGCCGCTGTCTTATATAAGATACCATTTCTTGCACCCTTACCATTACCTACCATAATAGCTACAGGTGTTGCAAGCCCCAAAGCACACGGACAGCTTATAACCATTACAGATATACCTCTTGCAAGGGCAAATCCTACACTCTCTCCTACTATAAGCCATACTACTATAGTAATAAATGATATTCCTATAACTGCCGGTACAAATACTCCCGATACCTTATCCGCCACCTTTGCAATAGGTGCCTTGGTAGCCGCTGCGTCACTAACCATCTGTATAATCTGAGATAATGTAGTATCATCACCTACTCTAGTTGCCCTACACTGTACATAACCTGCCTGACATATAGTGGCAGCTGATACACTATTTCCCGCCTCTTTATCTACCGGTATGCTCTCGCCAGTAAGCGCCGACTCATCTATAACACAATTACCCTCTAGAATCACCCCATCTACAGGTATATTACCACCTGAACGGGCTACAAATATATCTCCCTCTTTTACTTCTTCTATACCTACTATCTTCTCTATTCCATCTATTATTAAAATAGCTGTCTTAGGCGCCAGCTTCATCAAATTCTTTAATGCATCAGTAGTCTTTCCTTTAGAATGTGCCTCTAGCATCTTCCCTAATGTAATTAATGTAAGGATCATAGCCGCCGACTCAAAATAGAATTCCATCATATATATCTCTACCTGATTTGTATCTGAGAGCATTACTGCACCTGCCATACCATATAATGCGTAGGTACTATATACAAATGCCGCAGTAGCACCAAGGGCAACCAGAGTATCCATATTAGGCGAACCATGTATAATGCTAGTAAACCCACTTATAAAAAACCTCTGGTTAATCACCATTATAATAGCTGTTATAATTAACTGAGTAAGTCCCATAGATATATGATTATCTGCCATGAATTTGGGCAGCGGCATATCCCACATCATATGTCCCATAGATATATACATAAGTGGAATTAAAAAAACTAATGAAGCTATAAATCTCTTTCTAAGCAATGGTGTCTCTCTATCTACTATGGAGGTTTCGTCATTACCAGAATTCGTCCTCTCACCCTCTACATCTGCGCCATATCCTGCTTTTTCTACTGCGGATATAATGTCCTCTGCCTTGGCTGTGCCACAAACCCCCATTGAATTAGTCAACAAACTAACCGATACCGACTCCACACCTTCTACTGAAGCCACTGCCTTTTCCACACGAGCTGAACATGCTGCACAAGTCATTCCTGTAACACAATACTTTGTCATAGCCTTCACCTACTTATCCATTACCTTGCTTAATATAGTAATCATCTCTTCTATCTTCTGGCTGCCTTCACCCTGCTCTACCGCTTCTAAAACACAATGGTTCATATGTTGTTTTAGAATAAGTAAATTAGCTCGCTTTAGCATAGCTGCTGATGCAAATATCTGATTAGATACATCTATACAATACCTACCCTCTTCTATCATCTTAATAATTCCATCTATCTGGCCTCTAGCTGTCTTTAACGCTGTAATGGCTTGCTTTTTCTCTTCATTCATAGTAATATGCCTCCCTTTACCACCCCCTAGGGGTGTCTTTAAATAGACATTAACATCATTAATCTTCCTTGTCAATATACTATTCCCTATTTAAGAATTACTATTAATAAAATATACTTACATATTCTGATTATTCCTCACCAGTATAGGAGATTATATGCTATTACTGCCAGGAATCATAATCGACTCCTGGCAGTTTTATATTTTTAATGACTACAGTGCCCTCCACAATGCTTACAATCTCCACCACATTGAACAGATTTTCCTGCCTTTACATCCTTTATCATACTTCTAATTATAAGAGCGAGTATAGCTATCAATCCTACTCCCACTGCTATTGTTCCCATATAATATCCATCCTTTCCTATAATACTATTTAACGGCTGCCTGCATACTGCCTTTTATATTTACTGTAAGCCTCTTGCTCTCCTTATAGGGCCTAAATAATAGAAATAAGAAGAATACCACTATTAAGAAACTAATTGCTGTTCCTATGCCAAAGGTACCTACTGTAATAAGTGTTCCTATCTGGAACACGCAAAGGGATACTGCATAAGCTAACAATGTCTGATATCCTATAGCGAACCAGAACCATTTTCTATTATTCATCTCTCTCTTTATAGCACCCATAGCTGCAAAGCATGGTGCACATAGCAGATTAAACACTAGGAAGGAATATGCTGCAGCTGATGTCATACTATTCGCTAAGCTTCCCCATACTTCAGTTCCGTTCTCTGCTACTTCACTAAATCCATATACTATGCCAAAGGTACCTACTACATTTTCCTTTGCTACTAATCCCGTAATTGCTGCCACTGCTGATTTCCAATCACCCCATCCAAGAGGAGCAAATACTGGAGCTAATATTCCACCGATTTTAGCTAGTATGCTATTATCTATTTCCATTGTATCTAGCATAGTGAACTGACCATTGACCCATCCGAAATATGTAGCAAACCATATAACTATAGTTGACATTAATATAACCGTTCCAGCCTTCTTGATAAACGACCATCCACGCTCCCACATACTACGCATTACATTTACAAATGTAGGCATATGGTAGGCTGGTAATTCTATAACGAAAGGTGCGGGATCTCCTGCAAACATCCTGGTCTTCTTTAAGATAATACCCGAGCCTATAATAGCTGCTATTCCTACAAAATATGCACTTGGGGATACCCACCAGGCTCCGTCAAATAAGGCTCCTGCTATTAAGGCAATGATAGGAAGCTTAGCACCACAGGGTATAAAGGTGGTAGTCATAATAGTCATCTTTCTATCTCTGTCATTCTCTATGGTACGTGATGCCATAATTCCCGGAACACCACATCCTGTGCCTATTAGCATAGGAATAAAGGATTTACCTGACAGTCCAAACTTACGGAATATTCTGTCCATAATAAATGCTATTCTCGCCATATAACCACAGCTCTCTAAGAAGGCTAAGAATATGAACAGTACTAGCATCTGAGGTACAAAGCCTAAAACTGCTCCAACACCACTAACAACACCATCCACCAAAAGTCCTGTTAACCAATCTGCGCAGCCTATAGCCTCCAAACCACTTTGGGCTGCTGGAATAATCCACTCACCAAACAAGGTATCATTTGTCCAATCTGTTAAGAATGCTCCCACTGTGGTAACTGACACATAATATACAACAAACATAACCATAGCAAATATAGGTAATGCCAGCCATCTGTTAGTTACTATTCTATCAATCCTATCAGATGTGCTCATGCCACCTTTATTTTTCTTTTTGCTGCAGTCATCAATAATAGATGTAATGTAATTATATCTTTCATTGGTTATAATACTTTCTGAATCATCGTCTAGTTCTCTTTCACAGGATGCTATATCTGATTCAATATGAGCAAATATAGCTTCATCTATCTTTAACTGCTCTATTACCTTATCATCTCTCTCAAATATCTTTATAGCAAACCATCTTTGTTGTGCCTCTGGCATATTATTCAGTACAGCCTCTTCTATATGAGCCAAGGTATGCTCTACTGAGCCTGAAAAGCTATGTCCTGGAATCATCTCTTCCTTTTTCCTTGCTACCTCTACAATCCTTTTTGAGGCCTCTATTATACCTGTACCCTTTAATGCAGATATCTCTACTACTTCACACCCTAACTCTTTAGATAGATTGTGAGTGTTAATCTTGTCACCATTCTTCTCTACAACATCCATCATATTAACAGCAGCAACTACAGGAATACCTAACTCTACAAGCTGAGTTGTAAGATATAGGTTTCTTTCTAGATTAGTACCATCTATAATATTTAATATAGCATCCGGTCTCTCTGTAATTAGATAATTCCTTGCAACTACTTCCTCCAAAGTATATGGTGATAAAGAATATATACCTGGCAGATCCATGATTATTACATCTTTATTTCCTTTTAGTTTTCCTTCTTTTTTCTCTACCGTTACACCTGGCCAGTTACCAACAAATTGATTGGAACCAGTAAGTGCATTAAACAACGTAGTCTTTCCGCAGTTTGGATTACCTGCTAAAGCTATTTTTATAGACATCTCTTTTCCTTCTTTCTTATATATTCGTTATAACTTATGCTAATTAGTCTTCACTAACTCTCCGTTAAAAAAAATTATTCCACCTCAATTAATTGAGCATCCGCTTTTCTAATGGATAACTCATATCCTCTAACTGTAATCTCTATAGGATCACCAAGTGGTGCTACCTTTCGAAGATATATCTCGGTACCCTTTGTAATGCCCATATCCATAATTCTTCTCCTTATAGCTCCCTCACCGTAGAGCTTTATAACCTTTACAGACTCTCCTGTGTTTATGTCTTTAAGACTCTTCATATTCTTCTCCCTTTCTATACCATAATTTTATTAGCCATATCTCTATTTATAGCTACTCTTGAATCCTTTACATTAACTATCATATTTCCGCTAATTTCTGATATCACCGTAACCGCTCCTCCAGTTACAAATCCTAAGCTCTCTAGAAATTTTCTAGTCTCTTCTTTACCGCCTACCTTTTTAATTATATTTACTTCTCCTGTTTTCACCATAGCTAAAGGCATCATACTTCATCTTCTTTCTATATATAATCGCACTATTCACAGATCATATTATATATCATCAATATAACTGCTTTTCATAGTTAGTATATTCTAACCTCTTTTAGTTGTCAACAACTTTCACGTAACTTAGAACATTTTGTTAGTTTTCACTAACTTTCTTGTTCATTCTTGTCTTTCTTTATGAATATCTATGATTAATTTATTGTATTTATCTGTCTTCTGTGTTAATCTAATATTTGTTAGTATTATGCAACTTAAGGTAGATTTTAAAAAGGGGACATTATATGACTATAAATGAATCTGTTGAGAATTATCTAGAAACTATATTAGTATTAAGCAAGAAGCTTCCTGTAGTTCGTGCAGTAGACATAGCTACCGAATTAGATTTCAAAAAATCTAGTGTCAGCGTTGCTATGAAAAATCTTCGTGAGAACGGTTACATTACCGTAACCGAAGCTGGTAGTTTTATATATCTTACAGATAAAGGAGCTGAGATAGCTGATATGATATATGAGCGACACAGAGTATTATCTTCTTGGCTTGAATCTCTAGGCGTTAATCCTGCGGTTGCAGTAGAGGATGCCTGCCGTATAGAACACGTAATCAGCAAAGAGAGCTTTAAAGCTATAAAGGACTACATCAAATGATGCAGTCCTTTTCTCTATCTATTTACCCGTTTTTCTAATCTCTCATGCATTATTACCATAAGTATCAATATAATTACTAAATATGCTGGTAACAATACTATACTTATGTTGTTGGCGATTACTCCAAATAGGGGTGGCATAATGAACAGCCACATAATTATTTAGAGAGGCATCTACACTACCTGCTCCTAAACCATAAGGTATGGCCCATAGACATAGCATCCAAAATGAAGTACTTGTAGAAAAGCCAAAAAGTGCTATAGCTGTCATACCTACACTAATGGCTGTTACCCTTCCCGTTCCTAATTTAAGTGTTAGTCTATCACTTTGTAAGCTGGATATAACCGTTCCAATAGATATGATCATAGATATAATTCCAGCATATGACATAGGCACATAAAAATTCTGATACATCATAGGCCATGCAGAACCTAACAAAGAATCTGGTAAACCTAAGCTTATAAACGCCATATATATTATGGCTAATAGTAATTGAATCATATTTTAACCTCTCAATTTCTCATATATTGTCTTTGTAATTTAATATATTTTCTTATATAATTCAATACAAAATCGTATAATGAACATTAATTTTTCTTAATTTTAATCTAAACTATATATATTTACATCTAAGCCTATAGGGTAGAGATATCCTGTTCATTAAATAAACACATAAGAGGCAGCGAGCTATAACTCGTTGCCTCTTATATATTTAAATTATTATAAAATATAGATTTGCCAATATATCTAAATACTATTTTTTATCTTCCTTATGCCCAAGACCCTTTATATAAGCCTTAACTAAGCTCTTCTCATTCTCCGAAAGTTCATTCCATCCAACCAGCAGTTCCATCTGGTCTGTTGTTAAATCTATAATCTCCTCATCGTTAGCAAAAAACTGTGATAATGTCATACCTAAGCCATCACATAGCTTCTCCAAAGTAAGAATATTAGGAATACTCTTTCGCGTAATAAGGTTTGATATAGATGACTGACTTATACCCGATAACCGCGCCAATCTATACCTGCTTATATTCTTTTTCTCACATAAATATAATAATCTGTTTATAATATAATCATCGTCAAGCAAGTACAACACCTCAATTCAAGTATTTATTTAGGATAATTCTAACTTGATTTCCATTATTTTACTAGAATTTTCTTGTATAGTAAATACTTGTTTTTTGAGTAGTACACTTTCTATCATATAAGTTGCATTTTCATATATTACAGCTCTATTTTGAGTACACTAATGCCTTTTCATCTAGTGCATTATGCATAGAACCAGCTGATTCATATAGCATAAAGTCCATAATCTTTGTTTCCTGCATATATGCTCCAACAGCTTTATATATTTCACCAAATATCTTATTAGTAGCTTCTCTAGGACAATCTACCACACATAGATATGTTCTCTCATTATTCTCATCTATCTTTAGTAGGAGATATATCTTCTCTATTGCTGTAGTACGAATTCCATAAGCTGTCATATTTTCTCTAATAAGTGCTACTTCATTAGTCTCCTGTGGTACACCCACCATAATCCTTATGTCCTTATCCACCTTATACTGCTTAACCTGTGTATCGGATTTATCTACAAATTCTTGTTTATAGCCTTCAGAGTTAATAACCGAATCTATAAGACTCATAGGAACATATATGGAGCTTGGACCAAATGGATTGATTACCATGCCTTCGTTGCCCTTCTTAGTAAGCGTTACACAATCTGGAAAGCTAAATATCATAGTCTTAGGTGGATTATCATTATCAAATAGCTGTTTCCAGTTACCTAATGTTCTCCAATCAGTAAATACAGGGAATACATTGTCTCCCTTTTCATCATTACTCTTAAGTGAAATGAAGCCCATAGTAGCCCCTTCCTTAAACGTACAAGTACCGTCTGGATTTTTGTCAGGTTCTTTATCTAAACGCATAGGAGCAAGGTAATGTCCATGAGCTATCTTATATACAAGCAGACTTGAGAATTCTGGATCATTTGCAAATCGGCTATACTCTAATGACATACCTAATATATATGGATTCTCTACTGCGGTGTTTACATCTACCACCGTCTGAGGATGAATACTTGTAATTACAGAATATTTGGCAATCTGGCTTTTGTCCTTTATACCTGGGAGCATAAGTCCTATAGGCTGGTCTATAGCCACCTTAGACCTCTCATCTTTAGCAACCTCTATGCCACCAATTGTAGTAGTGGTTATGGCATTTCCAGGATGCAATACATAAGCCGAATCTCCCACCGTCATAACGCCATGAACAGTACCTACAACTACTATACCTGTATTATCTTTAAGATTAAATGTATCTTCAACTAACAAAGTAAAGCCTCTTTCTGAGTTAGCTGCATTTCCCTTAGCTGCCTCAGAAATTACACCTTCTTGTGATAGATGATCAGCACCTGCCCCTTCATTATTATCTTTCTTCTTAAACTTATCAAATAACCCCATATCAATACCTCTTTCTTATAGCCTACATATATTCTATCATACTTATCTATATCATACTACCGTTACCTCTAAAGCTTCTTCATCTGCTGCACTAGACAGATTGCCATAGCTTTGCTGATGTCCACTATATATTAATGCTCTCTCATACTGTAATCCTTGTCCTCACTAATCATATCTAACATCTTATCTGCAAACTGAGGATCAAACTGTGTTCCCCGTCCCTTTTCTATCTCGCCACCTTTTCTCTTCTGTCTCTAGCACGTTTTGTCTGTTTAGTAACCTCTTGTTGTAGATATTTTTGTAGTCTATTTAATTCTAACAAGAGGTTAACACGCTGCATCATTATATCTGCAATAAATGGTTTTGTTATAAAATCCAATGCTCCTGCCTGGAAGCCTTTAACCTCTGTTTCTCTATCGTTATCTGCTGTAAGGAATATAACTAGTATATCCTTTATATCCTTCTTACTCTTTATAATAGATAGCACTTCAAATCCATCCATATCTGGCATATGTAAATCTAACAATATAAGGTTTGGCTGCTTTTTTTCTAAGAATTGTAATGCCTCACTGCCTGACTCAACGCAATCTACATAGAAATTCTCCCCTAACATCTTTGCAGCTATTTTAAGGTTCATAACATCATCATCTACTACAAGTACATGATCCTTATCATCCCCTACATATCCCTCACTAGCTTCTATCTCCTTATCAGGTATTTTAATTGCTGCTTTTATACTAGCTAATATCTCTTTATACTCTGCAATTACTGCTTCATTGTGAGATTCTATATAAGCTATATCCTCTTGCTTAGCTGCTTCCTCTAAAGCCTTAGCATGTTCAGACAAATTAGCAGCTCCTATAGTTAATGAAGTACTCTTTAAGGCATGTACCTGTATTCGATAATTTTTCCAATCCTTCGCCTTATAATATATATCTATGTCCTCTAATTTATCACTTTCTATATAAGCCTCTAACATCTCCTGATAAAATTCTTCACTATCCATACAATACGACATACCAATGGAGGTATCTAGGAAAGCTAATTTACTAACGAGTACATTCTCATCCTCTGTCTCTGATATTACATTACTCTCTGCCACCTCTTGTTTTTCC